>DATLMR010000368.1:0-8910 GCA_035537555.1 Blastocatellia bacterium | reverse complement strand
GTGTCGTTCTCGAACGTGTAGACCGAGTCGGGTTCCGAAGGCCAAACGCTGCCGACGCTGCGCCAGGAGAGGTTCCCAAAATAGACGAAGAGGTCGGGCGGCACCCCGCGCACCTCCCGGTACACGTCCTCCGGCCGCACGGCGAACGTGTGCATGAGTTCGCCGTTGTGGTCGCGAAGGGCGGCGAGCTTTTCGACCAGCTCCGTGCGCACGCGCTCATACTCTTCTCCGGGCTCGACGATTCCCAGCGGCTCCCGGCCTTTGACGTTTATCATCAGCCGGGCATAGTAGCCGCCCGAGCCCCAGGCGCGGGTACGGCTCCAATCCACGTCGCACTGTTCGACGGGGACAGGCTTCTCCGGCCGGTTCTTCAGCACGAGATAGCCCTCGCGTATCAGCCATTCGTTGAAGCAGATCCCTCCGACCATGCCCCTCGCGCCGTGGTCCGAAACGACGAGTATGGCCGTCTCTTCGCCCGCCTTCGCGAGGAGGTCTCCGATCTGCGCGTCGACGAATTTATAGTAGTCATGGATCGACTCTTCGTACTTGTTGCCGGGGACGTACTTGGGATGTTCCGGGTCGGTATACTTCCAGAACATGTGGTGGATGCGATCGGGCCCCATCTCGACCATCATGAAGAAGTCCCAGTCGGCCCGCGTCTCGACCATGTGCCTGGCGAGCCTGAAGCGTTTTTCCGTCATCTCGTAGATGGTCTTCAGCACGCGGTCCTTCTCTTCTTCGTCGACTCTGAATCCGACCGCGTCGAGAATATAGCCGCCGGTAACGCGCTGTACCTCTTCCTTGAAGCTCGCGGGATAGGTGAACTGCTTGTCTGTCGAAGGGGTGAGAAAACAGGTCACCATCTCTCCGTTGACTGGCTTGGGCGGATAGGTTTGCGGCACGCCGATGAGGATCACTCTCTTTCCGCGCTCGGAGAGAATGTCCCATACGGTCGGCTCCTTGACGAACGTGGAGTTTGCGGTCGCCATCTTTTCATAGGAATAATCCACGCGATTCCGCAGGCCGTAAAACCCGAGCCGCCCGGGGTCCTTCGAGGTCATCATCGACATCCAGGCCGGCACCGTTATCGGAGGGTCGCTCGACCTAAGCTTGCCCCATATCCCTGCTTCTATCAGCGACCTGAGGTTCGGCAGGTCATCGCGCCATCGCTCGAAGACAAGCTGCGGGGTCGCGCAGTCAAGCCCGATGACCATCACTCGTTTCTTCATGAATGCTTCCTTTCGGTCTTCTCCCACCGTGCCCGGGAAAGAGCCCCTCTCTTCACCGCTCCAGGACCAGCACTTCGCCGAAGCTGCGGCGGGATTTAAAGTTCTCGTTTATAAAGTCACGCATCGGCCCATACGTTTCGGCCGCGAGATCCTTTTCGCTCGTAACGATCAATCCTACCCGCCGGGCGTCGAGAGAGGCCAGCGTCTGAGCGCGTTCCGCGTCGCTCACGCCGACGCCGCCCCAGAACTGCGCGCCCGAAGGGTTCTTCCTGTCGGCCAGAAAGAGGTAGGATGAGCCTGCGTAGGATTGGGCGAAAAAATACCCGTCGCCGGGCACCCGGGCCTGAATATAATCGACTACGCCTGTGATCTCTCTCGCTTTCTCTTCGGGAAAATATACGCCCCGCCCGCGCTCGATAGTGAGCATGGAAGGGCTCCTCAATCGGAGGCCGTTCTCAAAATAGATGCTCGAAAACAGGCGCGCCCCCATTAGGAAGAGGGCCAGCGGGAGGATGACGACGGCGAGCCTCGCCGACCGGATGTCTCCAAGATATTTCGCCAGGGCCCCGCGGCAAGAGTAGAGAAGGTAGACGAGCAACAGGATGACGAAGGGCATCGCGCCGATGGCCTGCTCGCGCGCGAACCTGGGGAACGATTCCATGAAAGCGGCTGCCGCGGCCGTTCCCACGGCGATCAGCTCTCCGGAGTCGAAGCCGTCGAGGCGGCCCGGTCCTGCCGCCTTATCGCGAAAGCCGCGAAAGACGATGGCGGCAAGCCAGCCCAGGAGGACGAAGACCGGCGCATAGAAAATGATCTTATCGATTGCCGCCTGGTTCGCGAGAAGGGCGAAGGCCGAGAGCGCAACCAGGCCTGAGGAGAACAGGGCCGGTAAGGCCCTGCCCCTGCCGCGCAGCCCGCGCGCGAGGAGCGCGCAACAGGCGAGGATCACGAGTCCCGCTCCGGGGATCAGGGGAGAAGGAGTCGCCGCCAGCCTGCTCAACAAGAATTCTCCGGGGCCGAAAAGGAGCGACCTGATCATGGGAGCCAGCGCCCCTTGCGCCTCGATGTAGGCGAGCACCGGAATGATCGGCAACGCGAAGCCGGAAAGGAGGGCCAGAGCCCTCTTGAATCCTCCGGCCTTCGGGGAGATCCCGAACCTCATCCGGCCGGGCTCAAGAAGAACCATGGCGAGCGAGCCCAAGAGCGCGTAAGCGCCGATGTTGTGCTTGAAGAGGGCGACGAGGGCGAGCGAGACGCCGGCTCCGAAGATATAGGCGACTCTTTGCCGTTTCGCGTAAGCGAGCAGGAGCAGAAGCGAAAATGAGAGAAAGAGAGCGCCATAATGCATAGGCACGGCCTTGAACGGCCCGTTCGGCCGTAGCCAGACGAGCGTCGACAGGGCCGCGGCGGCGGCCCAGCCGGCCGGCATCAGGCGCCGCGCGCAGAGGTAAAGGCCGAGCGTCGTGAGCGATTTGAAGATGAAGACGCCCAGCAGGGCGACATAAAGTGACGTGCCGAACAGCTTGAAAAGGGCCGCGTTCACGTAGACCGTCGCCGGAGGGTAGAGCGTGTGAAAATCTCTGTAGGGTACTTCGCCTTCGAGGACCCGCTCCGCCCCGTAGAGGTTGTAGCCGAGAGAATAGGAGAGGGTGGTCTCTCTGTTGAATAGCAGGCCGTAGACGATCAGGGTAACGGCAAGGATGAGCGCCGCCGACACCAGTTCTCTGGTTACGTCAAACATGTGTGTCGAGCGCCCAACGTCCCCTCTTGCGTGTAGGATCTCTTGCATCCCGCTCTTTTGAGTACCTTCGCGCTCTGGCGGAAGGCTGTTTGCCCGCGATTCAACCGGGCCGCCGTAATTATTACGTGTTAGACCTGATCGCCTCTCGCGACTTAAGGCCCTTATCGGAGGTCAATATTCCCGCGCGCGATATATAAATAAGACCGCCCGCGATGGCGTTCAGCAGGACCGGAGCGAATGCCAGAAAAGAGAACATCAGCGCCTGCTCGCGCGCCAGCCCCACATTCGCGAAGAGAGCGACCAGCACCCATTCCCTGACCCCTATGCCTCCGATGGAGATCGGCAGCATCCTGACGAGATCGACAATCGAGATGAAGGCGAAGACGACCAGCATGCTCAACGGCAGCCCCATCGCGAGCGCGACAACATAACAGCCCAGGCTCCAGACGACCCTTATGATTACCGAAACGAGGATGGTCGTCAAAATCATTCCCCTATGTTTCCTCAGCTCGGAGATGGCCTCAAGAGTCCGAGACGCCGCATCCCCGAGCCTCTCCATCCTCACCCTCTTTGCCAGGACTCGGATGAGCCGGGCGGCCCGCGAGGTTGCAAACTCGCTCATAAGCGCCGCCGTGGCGAGGAAGCCGAGCGCGAGCGCCCCTTCCGCGAAGTAGATAAACCTGCCTTCGGGCCGCATCGAGCGGCTGGCGACCGTCGCTCCAAGCCCGATAAGCAATAGGACGAACAGGCCGACGAGCCTCTCATAAACGAGCGTGGAAAGGACGAATGGCTTGTCCCGCACTACGCGGTCTACGTAGATCAGCCGCGCGACATCTCCGCTTACGCCCCCGCCCGGCACGAAATTCATGAAGAAGATTCCGATCAGGTAATACATGAAGAGGCCGCCCGTCCTCAGGCGAGGTCCGCGGACCGCGAGGATCGCCCGCCACCTGTAGGCCATCAGCCAGGTCACGGTGATCGAGGCCAGAACGGCCAGCGGCAGGTAAGATATTCTGGTGAGCTTCAAGGCCTCGATCAGAGCGCGGGTGTCGGACTTCACTACGAGAAGCGCGAGCGCGCCGATTCCGATGCCGATCTGAAGGACGGCGCGCAGGCCGAAGCGACGCGCTCTTCTATCCGCGTGTCCGCCGGGCTCCCCTTCCGTCTGTATCGGCCGGTTAATCATCGATCGAGCTTACGCCTTCGTCCGGACCTGAAGTAGATGTTGATCCAGATATGCCCCAGCTCTCTTAGTGTCGAGAAGACGTGACTCGGCCTCACGGTCGAGCGGCCCGCGGGCCTGGGATAGTGGCGGACGCCGATCTCGACCAGCTTGAATCCGTGGTACCGGGCCTTCGCAAGCACCTCCGCGTCGACGAAAAACTTCTTCGACTCGATCTCGATCTTCTCGAACACCTCGCGCCGAAATAGCTTGAAGGCGCAATCGACATCGCGAATGTTTATTCGAAACATGATTCGCACGATCAAATTGAAGACCCAGGAGAGGACCAGGCGGCTGAGAGGATCGAAGCGGTAGATCCGAAAGCCGCAGACGATGTCCGCGCTTTCGATCAGGGGAAGGAGGTGCTTGATCTCACGAACATCGAACTGGTTGTCGGAGTCGGTGTAGAAGAGCAACCGGTGCCGCCCGCTAGTGAATCCCGTCTTCAAGGCCGCGGCGTACCCTTTGTTGGGAGCGTGATGAAAGACGCGAATGTGCTCCGGGTCCTCGCTCGCAAGCCTGTCCGCGATCTCGCCCGTCTTATCGGCCGAGCCGTCGTCGACGATTATCACCTCCCAGTCGCGCAGGTTCAGGGACTCCAGCGCTTCGACCATCCGCTTTGTGGCCGTCTCGATATTTTCCTCTTCATTGAATGCCGGAAGCACGGCCGAGATACTGTCAAACATCATATTAAATCGCGCGGCACGCCGGGCCACGAGGGGTTACGGGAAGAAAGAAGATCGATTTGTCCGATCCCGGTTTATTCCTTTCTGCGAGGCCCGTTTCCAGGCCGCTCGATCTACCCGAGATAGCCCCAGCCTCGCAGTCGCTCGCGGATCTCATCGCTCTCTTCGTCGGTCATCGAGCCGACCTTCTCGGCTTCGGCGTACGCCGCGGCGTCCGAGATTCTCACGGGATTGCGGCCCATGTACTCTTCGGTGAAGATCTCCGAGAGCACGCGGCCATCCATGTCGGAAGGGATCTCGGTGCCGAAGGTATGCAGAATCGTAGGCGCGTAATCGATGATCCTCGCCCCTTCCACAGTCGCGTTGCGCTTGAGGTCCGGGCCTCGGCCGAGCATGATGCCGTGCATTCGGTGATCGCCGGAATTGCCGTAGACCGGCGTGATGAATTTATTGGACGTCAGGTCGAGAGTCCCTAGAGGCTTGTTTGCCATGTCGGTCGGCAGGAACTGGATGTCAGGAGACTCGTCCTTGTGCGGCCCCGTGTACAGGTCTTCACGCCGCCAGATCGGCCCGATCAGGCTTTCGCCGGAGTCGGGGTCTTTCAGACCGCGAAGCTTATGGATCACCTCTCCCAGGACGCGATCATACTCCGCGCCGGGCTCTACGATCCCGTGCGTCTCCCGCCCCTTCAGGTTTATGAAGATCTGGCCGTAATTCCCCTTCGAAAAGGCGACCGTTCGCGTCCAGTCCACGTCCTCAAGCGAGAGCATCAACATGTTCGCGAACTTCATGAGGCTGGAGCGGTTGCTTACTCCCACCGAGAGGCGCAGATGCGCGAGGCCGAGCTTCATCGCCGAGCGGTAAGCCAGGTCGGGCGTCAGCCCCAGCCTGAATATCGCCCGCTTGACGCGGGTCATCGCGTCGCCCTTCAGGACGAGCAGCCCCTCGTTTATGAGCCACACGTTGAAGCAGAGGAACTTCTTTATAGGGCCGAAGCCGTGGTCCGAGCCCAGGTAGACGGTCGTCTCTTTTCCCGCTTCGTCGAAGAGCTCGCCGAGAGTCGAATCTACGGCGTGCCAGTACTCCTCGATTCGCCCGATGTGGGCATCGTGCTCTTTTCGATCGAAGAACGGGTGCGCCTGATCGAGCAGGTGCCACAGCTCGTGCTGGAAGCGGTCGGTGCCCCAGTAATGGGTCGCGAATACGTCCCAGCCGTACTCGTTCATAAGGTAGCGGTTGACCTTGGTCTTATACTCCAGCTCTTCGAAGAGCTGGTTTAGAATGTTATCGACCTTCCCCTTAGTATAGACCTCGGTGATGTAGAGCTGGTACGGGCCGAACTTGGCCTCCACCTCTTCCAGAAGCTTTTCGGGAAAAGCGAAGTCCCGCCTGCCTTTGGGAGTCAGAAAGTCTGAAATCATGACTCCGTTAACCATCGTCGGAGGGTAGGTGCAGGGGACATTGGTGACGATGGCCTGCTTGCCCATCTGGCCGAGCACATCCCAGAACGGAAGGCCGTCGCGCGCGCGCGCGCTGACGGGCATGTCCGGAAGCGAGCCCGACCCCTTGCGCCGCAGGAGAAACTCGAAGACTCCATGCTTCCCCGGATTCTTCCCCGTCATCCAGGAGACCCACGCGGTAGGCGTTATGGGCGGAATCGTGGTTTCCAATAATCCGCGCACGCCCTCGTCGATGAAGCCCTTGAGCCTCGGCATCAAGCCGGCATCCATCAAGGGGTCCAGAACGTCGAACGTCGAGCCGTCGAGTCCAATAAATAGTACTTTTCTACTCATAACGAAAGACCGTCGAATATAACCGATGGAACCGCTTTTTTCAACTCCGGGGAAATCTCCCGGCCCCTTTCAGTTCCCTTCGAGCTGCTCTTTATTCGGAAGGCCGACCCTCTTCCACAGGTCCACCAGCCTGCGAAGCTCCCGCTCATCGTAAAACCTCAAAGCGAAAAGCATGAGCGGGAACGAGAGCGCCAGCAGGGCCTTGATCGACATCGAGGCGTAAACGATCATCTTTGGGAATACCCCGGGGTCGCGCACGTAATCCGGAAAGTAGTAAAACGTAATCAGGTAGAAGGCGCCGATCATGACCGAGCCGAGGGCCGCGAGGGTGAATACCCTCCCCCATTCGTAACGGACCTTGAAGAACATGTTCGAGGCCCAGAACCTCAGGCCGCAGAAAACGACGTAGGAGAGCAGGGTCGCGATCGTCGCGCCGAGGCTTCCATACTTCGGGACCAGCAGGAAGTTGAGCGCGACGTTGACCGCCAGGGCCGCCAAAATCACGAGCGGCGCATATATAGTCCGCTTTCTGAGGGTGATCCCGATATTGAGGACGCGCGCGGCGCTGTCGAGCACGGCCGAGAGGGCCAGCAGGGGGATTATCATCGCGGCCGGGTAGTAGCTCTTCAGGCCGAAGAGCAGCAATCCGTCGCCCGCTACGGCCGCCACCCCAAGCGCCAGAAACATGCTGACGAAGACTATATAAGTCAGGATCCGCGAGTAATACTCTTCCGCGCCCTCTTCCTTCATCACGGAGAATCGCATCACGGTCCACACCTGACTGAAGGGGACCGTGACCAGAATAGCCACGACATTCACGAGAGTGTTCGACATGGCGTAGACGCCGACCTCCGCGTTGTTCGTGTACCGTTCGAGGAAGAAGCGGTCGATCATCATAAAGAGCGTGAAGGAGATCTGCCCGAAGATGAGCGGGAAGCCGAAGCCGAGCATCTCCTTCAGCTCCGAGAGCGAAAAGCTTGCGCTCAGCTCGCGCCGCACGGCCCAGAAGAATAGGACCGCCTCGAAGATGACGCCCGCGAGCCTGCCTATGAGCACGTTCTCGACGTTTGAATCGACGAAGATGACGAGATACGTGATGATCGAGAGCTGAAAGACGAACGCGACGATGTTCAAGACCGAGTAGCGGGCCGACTTGAAACTGGCTCTCAGGATCGAGTCCGGGACGAGCGTTATTATCTCGAAGAAGCTGATGAAGAAGACCAGGCGCATCAGGCCGGCCTTGGCGCGGTCGCCCCCGAAGACGGCGGCCGAGGCCTGCGGGGCGACCGAGTAGAGCAGCAGCGTAAAGAGCGTGGACGACAGGACGAGGAACAGGAGCGTCGAGCCGACGATTTTCCGGCGGTGCGCCCTGTCCTCGGTCTCGTAGTAGTGCCTGAAGAAAGCGTGATTCAGCCCGAACTTGAGCACTATCACGACGAGGCTCATCGTTACGGTCAAGAGCGAGAGGATGCCGAACTCTCCAGCCCTCAGGTGGCGGATGTAGATCGGCACCAGGATGACTCCAAAGGCGCTGTTGACTATACTGCCGATGCCGAAGATCAGCGTGTGTTTTATAGTCTTTTTTATCTTTCCGTATATCGTATGCGTAGCTCCTATGGCGCCGCGTCCCTCTTCTTTCGCGAAGCCGGTGCGACCAGGGCAACCAGTACGGCGAAGGCCCCGGCCAGGCTCGCATACGCGGATGCCTTGAAGACTTCAGGCACAAAGTCGAATGATACCACACGCGATCCGGGAGGCACCCGGACGGCCCGCATCGTATGGTTGGCCCGCAATACCTCGACCCCCTTCCCATCGATAAAGGCTTTCCATCCCGGGTAGTAATTGTCGCTCAACACGAGCAGGCCTCCATTTTCACTCGCGGTTTCAACGACGACGCGATTTCGACGCGCCTCGGTTATCGTCGCTTCTCCGGGCGGGCTCGCGCCTGCCTGACTCACTGTCGGCTCGCCTTCCGGATTCCCGATTTCCTGCCGGACCACGACGGTCGAAAGCGGGTCGAAGCCGGGACCCTTCATTATATTGAGCATCTCGCCTTCGTCTTTTACCGAGATGACCCGCCTCGCGAAGAAGGCGCGAGGGAGGGCCTGTTTATTCTCGTAAATCGCAAGCCCTTCCGCCGTGAGCAGAAGCTCCGAATGCGCGGGCGGGGGCTCCGAGTCGCGGGTCAGGACATAGCGAACGTTCAGCAGGTCGAAGAAGGGCGAGCTCGTCTCATCGA
>DATLMR010000367.1:0-4350 GCA_035537555.1 Blastocatellia bacterium | reverse complement strand
AGCTTCGTCAGGGTGACGAAGCTGCCCGCCGTATTTTTTGCCCCCTCGAATTTCTTCCCGACGACTGTGCAAAAGCAGTAAGGATTCATTGAGTAGAATTGGTTTTAAGTGCTGAAGTGTCGCGCCATTTACTAACGCGATCATCCACGCGACCTACAATAGCACAGTAATCTTCGGTGTCAACAAGTTTCAACCTTCGCGCCTTGAGACGCCGGCGCGTCTCAATTGGCGATCGCCGCCGTGTGCTGCTCGTAGGCTTTCGTTTCGAGAATCGACCTGATCTCGCGGATCACGAGCTCCAGTTCTTCGTCCTTCGAGTAGAAATGAGGGGCGATTCGTATTCCCGCTCCGGGCCTGAAATCTACCAGAAACTCGCGGCGTGACAGCTCCTGCGTCACCTGCTGCCCGTGCGGCACATCTATGACCACGGTCCCGCCCCTCTGCTCGGAGTTCCTGGGGCAGTTGATCGAAAGTCCCGCTTCTTCGGCCAGCTCTATCAGCCTGGTCGTCTGCCGGATCGACTTCTCGCGGATATTCTCGACTCCGACTTCGTTGATTATCTCGTAGCCCGATCTCGCGGCGTACAGGGCCGGCACGTTCGGAGAGCCGTTCAGGAACCTGGACATATCATCCGCGTACTCGTTCGGCCCCGCCTCGAAAGCGAAAGGGTGCTTGTGCGCCATCCACCCGGTGATGCGCGGCTCGAGCCCGGCCCTGAGGTCGGGCCTCACGTAAAGGTATCCCGCGCCCGGCCCTCCGCAAAGCCATTTCACCGAGCCGCCCGTCGCGAAATCGACGTTCAATTCGCGCACGTCGAGGGGGACCGTTCCCGCCGATTGATAGGCGTCGAGCATAACCATCGCGCCGACCTCGTGCGCGCGCTCGGTGATCGCTTTGACATCCTGGATGAACGCGCTGCGGAAGATGACATGCGAGATCGAGACCAGTAAGGTCTCCTCATCGATGGCCTCGAGCATCCTATCGAGCGGCACCGTGATTCCGTCCTCCGAAGGGACCGATACCACCCGCGCGCCGTCGCGCTCCTTCGCGTGGTAGACGTAGAAGTTGGAGGGGAAGTTCAGGCCTTCGGAGACGACCTTGTTTCTCCTGCCCGAAAAATCGAGGCACGAATTTATGATCGACTGGCAGATCGATACGTTCTGATGCATGACGACTTCGCCCGGCCCCGCGCCTATTATTCTGCCGACGAGATCGCCGATCGCCAGCGGCATCCCCCACCACCCTTCGGCCCACGCGCGAATCCCGCGAGTCGCCCACATTTCGGCGTATTCGTTCAATGCCGAATAGGTGCGGCGCGGCATCGCTCCGAGCGAATGACTGATCAGATATACGGTCTTCTCCAGAATCGGGAACTCTTTTCGCCACTCTAAAAGCTCGTCCATAATAAGCCTCCGGTACCCCCTCTTTCAGGAACGGTCGATCCCGCGCCTGGTCTCGGTTCATCTCGCGCCGGTCACGGGGCATCCGTCCATGTCTCCGCCGGCGTGGCCGAGGTATGACCTGAGCTCCCACAGATCGGGAAAAAACTTTCGCTCGATCGTAGTTTTCAAATAGGCCGCGCCCTCGCTGCCGCCGGTCCCGCTCTTGCTGCCGATCATCCGCTCGACCATCTTGACGTGGCGCATCCGCCAGAGGGAGAACCTCTCGTCAAATTCGATCAGGCTCTCGGCGAGCAGGAAGAGATCGTAATGGCTGTCGGCCTCGACATAGATGCGCATCAGCTCGCGAAGGCGCGTTTCGTGCTCCCGGCTCGCGCCCTCACCGGTATCGGCGGGAAGCTCGAAGCCGCGCCGCCTGAGCATATCGTAGAAGGCATCGCCGACAGAACGCTGCTTGAGCCGGGCTTGCAGGCGCGCGCGCTCCGGGCTCCCCTCTTTATAGTTTTTCAGAAAGCCGGGCTCCTTGAGGCCCGAGACAAACTCGATCTCCCTGAACTGCGACGACTGGAAGCCGCTCGCGGGCAGCAGGTGATCCCTGAAGGCCAGAAAGTCCATCGGCGTCATCGTCTCCAGCACGGCGACCTGGCTCACGAGCACGCGCTGAATCTCTATGCAGCGCCGCAGCAGGCGATGCGCGGATAGAGGCTCGTCGCCGTCGAGCCGCTCGATTATGGTGTCCAGCTCGTGCAGGATCTGCTTGAACCATAATTCGTAGACCTGGTGAATTATGATGAAGAGCGTCTCGTCGTGCTGCGCGGGGGCGGACTTAAGCTGCTGCAGAGCGATCAGCTCCTGGATCTTGAGATAATCGCCGTACGTGAGGCTCTGCTCGTCATCTCTTGGGGGTAACCCGAACGACATTTAAGACTCCTGGAATAACCGGCTTCCGCGGGAGCGCGGGCGTGCCGCCCGCATGCTTCCGAAGGCCGGGAATTAAAACACCACGGGTGCTTTGAGCGGCGGCGATCTTCAGACCGCCAGGTCAAGCGGGCGAGGCGCCCGCGCTCCCGGTCACTACGCGAGCCACTCTGACCGCGGCTTCGTTCGACCGCTCGGACTTGTTTCCCGCGAGGTCGTACGCCTGGACGAAGTAGACATAACCGCGCCCGCCCACGACCGTCATATCATACGCGTGCGTGCGCTTGACGGCGTTCATCCGCTCGAACTCGCCGCCGTCTTCGCTCCGGAAGATCTCATAGCCGTATATCTCTTCGTTGTCAGAGGCTTCCTTCCATTCGATATAGACCTGTCCCGTCAGTTCTTTCGCCGTCAACTGGGCGCCCTCTTCCGGCCATCGGGGAGCCTCCCTGTCGAAAGAGAGCGGGGCCTGAAGAGCGCCCTTCGGCCACAGCACGCACACGACCTTCTTGAAATTCTCGTCGAGGTTCTTGCAGATGTTTCCGTAGACGCACTTGACGACCGCCTCCTCGCGCCCGTCCCGAACCTTGCGCGGCCAGTCCGGGTCCGCGAGCAGAGCGCGCGCCATCCCGATCATATCGGCGCGGCCCTCCTCAAGGATCGACTCCGCCAGGTGCGAATGGACTATCTTGCCCGTCGTCACCACGGGCGTCGAGTACCCTTTCGAGTTTATGAATTCCTTGATCCCTTCCGAGATATAGACGTTCGCCCCGTCGGGGTAAGTAGCCGCGGGCATGCACCTGTCGCCGGAGTAGCCCGTGTAAGGATAGAGCGGCTCTCCCGGCTTGTGAATCGCGTCTTCGAATTTGCCCCCGGCGGAGACCGAAACGTAATCGACCCCAAGCTCTGCCATACGGAGCGCGATCTCGCGCGCGTCCACCACCGTGTAGCCGTTCTTGATGCACTCTTCGCCGTCGAAGCGGACCCCTATCGGGAAATCGGCTCCCACCTTTTCCCGCACGCGGACGATGACCTGCGAGACCAGCCGCATGCGGTTTTCGAGCGACCTGCCGTACTCGTCGTTGCGCCTGTTCATGCGCGATATAAAGGAGGAGAGCGTGTAGGCGTGCGCCATGTGAAGCTCTACCCCGTCGAACTCGGCCTCGCGCGCCCGCGCGGCCGCCGCCCCGTACGCGTCGATGATCGCGAGCACCTCTTCTTTCGAGAGGTCTGAGATCTTCTGACGCCAGCCGGAGCGGGCGATCTTCAGGAAGTGAATTATCTGCGGGACGATCTTCGAAGGGCTGATGTCGTGGACTTCGCGGGCGAGGTCGCGAAGTCCCGGGATATATTCATCCGACGACAACCTGAGCAGGGGGCCGGACTTCGCGGAGTGGACGGCCATGGCCTCGACCACCATAAGACCCGGCTCGCCTTTCGCGAACCGGATGTAGCGGTCGTGAATGTCGCGATTTACGAAGCCGTCCTCGCCCGACAATCGCGTCACCATCGCGGTCAGCACGATGCGGTTCGGCACCGTCATCGCGTTTATTTGAATTGGCTCGAAGAGTCTCATGTTGATGGCCGGGCGCTAGCGCGGGTCCGGTAAACTGAGATCGACGCCATCGGGCATCTCAATCCCGATCTGGCCGGGCGCGGGAAAGCGCAGCCCGCAGTCGACCATGGCCGACTTTATGTCGTCGATAAAATCCTGCATCACCTCTCCCGAGTCTCTCGTCTTAAGGCCGGCTTCGATGGCGAAGCGGTTGCCCGGCGTGCCGGGCCTGCCGAACGACAGGAGCGCGACCGCGAGCCACTTTTCAAACAGCCTCTGAAGGCGCGGGACGTTATAGGGCTCCTTCGCAAGCTCGCGGACGACTTGCTCCCCGAACCCTTCGTGGCCCTCTTCCTCCTCCAATATCTTGGTCACGATGCGTGAGTAAGGGGCGAAGCTGCACGTGCGATACTCGCGCAGGTGGAACTCGCCCGCGCGGTCATAGAGGAACTGCGCCATCGCGAGCTCTTCCCAGCT
>DATLMR010000366.1:0-4953 GCA_035537555.1 Blastocatellia bacterium | reverse complement strand
CCGGGTCGCGAACGCCCGGCTCAGTTCCCGCGCGGAGCCGTCCATCGACGTGGAGGAGAGATTGATGGACCGTATCGATCCCGCGAGCCGCCTGGAGAAGTTATCGCGGCTCCTGTTACAACGCCGCCGCCTCGCCACCCTGCGCGGCGAGCGAATGTATTTTTACACGGACCTGAAGAACGGGGGAGGCAAGGGCCTGGCCGCCGTCAACGTCAACACGGGCCGGACCGACCGGGAGATTCGGATCGGCGAGCTGGATGACCGCTTCATCACGAATGAGCTGACGGGCCGCCTCTTCACCGCGAAGGGCGACCGCCTGCTCGCCTATGAATGAGATTTCAGGTTTCGGTCTCCGAGACCTCGCTCATGGCACGAGCAAGTGCCTCCCTCACGCGGCCGGGCGAGGTTCCCCCTCTCGCGCTCTTGCTTGCGAGCGAGGCGTCGAGCGAGAGGGCCGCATAAAGGTCTTGCTCGAATAGAGGCGAGAACTGCTTGAACTCTTCCAGGCTCAGTTCTTCGAGCGCCCTGTCGCGCTCGATCGCGTAGCTCACCGCGCGCCCGACCGCTTCGTGGGCGTGCCGGAATTCCAGCCCTCGGCGAACCAGGTAATCGGCGAGATCGGTCGCGTTCAGGAAGCCCTTCGAAGCCGCAAGCCGCGCCCGGTCGCTCTTGACTCTTATGTTTCCGAGCACCGTAGCCATCACCGACAGAGAGCCGCTCAACGTGTCGAGCGTATCGAAGAGCGCTTCCTTGTCTTCCTGCATGTCCTTGTTGTAGGCGAGCGGCAGCCCCTTCATCATCGCCAGCAGAGCCGTGTGATGGCCGAACACGCGACCGGCCTTTCCGCGAATCAGCTCCAGCGAGTCGGGGTTCTTCTTCTGAGGCATCAGCGACGAGCCCGTGGAGACGGCATCCGACAGCTCAATGAAATCGAACTCGCTGGTCGAGTAGATGATAAGGTCTTCGGAGAGGCGGCTCAGGTGCACCATGATGATCGAAGCGGCCCCGACGAATTCGATGACGAAGTCGCGGTCGCTCACCGCGTCGAGGCTGTTCTCGCACACTCCTTCGAAGCCGAGCCTGCTCGCGATCTGCTCGCGATCTACCGGGAAGCCGGTCCCCGCGAGCGCCCCGGAGCCGAGCGGCAGGCGGTTCACGCGAGAGCGTATCTCGCTCAGGCGCGCGCGGTCGCGCGCGAACATCTCGAAGTAAGCGAGGAAGTAATGGGCGAGCAGGAGCGGCTGGGCGCGCTGCATGTGCGTATAGCCGGGAATGACGCAATCGGGGTTCGCTTCGGCAAGCGCGATGAGCGCCCGCTGCAACCGGAGCGCGAGCGCCTGAATATTGTCTATCTCGGCGCGAAGGAAGAGCCTCAGATCCGTAGCCACCTGATCGTTTCGGCTTCGGCCCGTGTGGAGCTTGTACCCGGTGTCTCCTATCATGGAGACAAGCTCGGCTTCGACGAAGCTGTGAACGTCTTCGGCCTCGCGGCGGTCCAGGTAGTCCGCCTGCTCGCTCGCCCGGCGCGAAATCTCCTTCAAGGCATACGAGATATGCCCGGCCTCTTCCCAGCTTATTATCCCGGCCTTCGCCAGGGCCTCGGCCTGCGCGAGGCTGCCCTCGATGTCGGCCTCGATCAGGCGGCGGTCGAACCTGAATGATGCGTTGAACCTCGCAAATTCCGAATCGGCCTCGCCCGTAAATCTCCCGCCCCAAAGTTTCATTCGACCACCTTACTATGGCTCAAGAGGGGTTACAAATCGGGAAGCGGCCCGCGCAGGCCAGGTCCCCGTGGCGGCAGGACTTTCAGCTCGGTCTCCTGTCCCTGGCCTACTAGCGCAGGCCGTCTATCTGGTCGAGGAGCCTTGAGGGGTCGGCGAGCGCGTTGGCCCGGAGCTTTCTGTTTTTTTCGTAGTTTCCGATGAAGACGACGGGCGAGTGTATGCCGGTCCGCGCCCTGTCTCAGGTGAGCGCCAGAGCCAGGAGGTCTATCTCTCTTCGCTCTCCCGTGAGCAGCGCGGCCGCGGTCGCGGCGATTCCGCGAGGGGGAATCGCGAGCGTGAAGCAGAGAGTCAGGATGATCGAGATTGACGAAAGGATCGGCGAGGGGAGGGCTTGCGTCTCACGAAAAGTGGCTCCTCAAAGAACAATCGTCGGGGCGGGGAACACCGAGCGGCTTCCCTACAAGGGGGAAGGGGGAATGCCGTTTTTCTTCCAGAGGCTTTTCGCCGCACGCAGGTTTTTAGTATTCTCATTTCGTAAAGGAGGCTGGACGGTTATGCCTGAGATGCGGATCATTCACGGTGCCTGCCCTCACGATTGCCCCGACACGTGCGCGATGATAACCGAGGTCGAAGACGGCCGCGCCGTACGCGTGTCCGGCGACCCCGCACACCCGCCCACGCGCGGGTTCCTCTGCACCAAAGTCACGCGGTACCTCGAAAGGGTCTACAACCCCGACCGCCTCCTCTACCCGATGAAGCGCGCGGGCGCGAAGGGCGAGGGCCGTTTCGAGCGCATAAGCTGGGATGAAGCCCTCGACCTCGTAGCGCGGAAGTTCAGAGAGATTGCCGAATCGCCCGACGGCCCCGAATCGATCCTGCCTTACAGCTACGCCGGCACCATGGGGATAGTCAACGGCGCGAGCATGGATCGCCGCCTCTTTCACAGGCTCGGAGCCAGCCTCCTCGCCCGCACGATCTGCTCTTCAGCCGGCGGAGACGCCATGCGGTACACGGTGGGCGGGACTATCGGGACCGACGTAGAAAATTTTCACAGGGCCAGGCTCATCGTCCTTTGGGGCACGAACACGCTCTCGTCCAACATACATCTTTGGCCGGAGATCAAAGAAGCCGTCGGCAATGGCGCGAAGCTGGTGGGAATCGACCCTTATCGAAATCACACGATCGAGCAGTGCCACCAGTTCATTCAGGTTCGCCCCGGGACCGACGCCGCTTTTGCGCTCGCGATCATGAATGTGATCCTGAGCGAAGAGCTTGAAGACAGAGACTACATCGCGAAGCACACGGTCGGCTTCGAGCTCCTGCGCGAGCGGGCGCGCGAATATCCCCCGTCGCGCGCCGCCGCGATATGCGGGGTCTCGGAAGGCGAGATCGTCTCGTTCGCGCGCGAGTACGCGACCACGCGGCCCGCCGTCATCCGCCTGAACTACGGACTTCAACGCCACGCCGGAGGAGGCATGGCCGTGCGCTCCATCGCATGCCTCCCTGCCCTGACGGGGGCCTGGAAAGATCCCGGCGGAGGCGTGCTGCTCTCAAGCGGCGGGATGTTCGCGTTGAACGAGGCCGCGGCTCAGCGGCCCGACCTGATCAGGGGAAACCCGCGAACGATCAATATGTCCCGGCTCGGCGAGGCCCTGACCGAGGCCCGGCCCCCCGTGCGGGCGCTCTTCGTTTATAACTCGAACCCCGCAGCGGTCGCGCCCGATCAGTCGAAAGTTATTCAGGGGCTGATGCGTGAAGACCTCTTCACCGTCGTGCACGAGCAGTTCCAGACAGACACGGCGGACTACGCCGATATACTGCTTCCCGCCACCACGCAGCTTGAGCATAGGGACATCGTCAGGCCCTACGGCCATTATTACCTCGTCTACAACGAGCCCGCGATAGCCCCTCTCGGCGAGGCGAGGCCCAACTGGCAGGTATTCAGCTCGCTCGCCCGGCGGCTGGGGTTTGAGGACGAGTGCTTCGGCGACTCGGATGAGGAGATCATCCGGCAGGCCCTGTCGTCGGGCAACCCGGCGCTCGAAGGTATAACACTTGAGCGGTTGAAGCGCGACGGATGGGCGAGACTCAACCTGCCCGATACGTTCACTCCTTTCGCCGACGGAGGCTACCCGACGCCTTCCGGAAAATGCGAGTTCTACTCGGAGCGGTTGGAGCGAGCGGGACTCGACCCTCTCCCCGTCTATATACCGCCTCGCGAAATCCCGGAAAATGCCCCGGACCTCGCGGCGAAATACCCTCTGCAACTCATCAGCCCGCCGGCCAATTCGTTTCTCAACTCGACCTTTTCACACCTGTCGAGTTTCTTGAAGAGCGAGCGCCAGCCGTTTGTAATCATTCACCCGGCGGATGCCGAGGCTCGCGAGGTCTCCGACGGAGAGACCGTGCGAGTGTGGAACGACCGGGGCGAGTGCCTCCTCGTCGCGAGAGTCTCTACGCGCGTTAAGCCGGGCGTCGCCGTCGCCCTCTCGATATGGTGGAACAAGCTGAGCCCCGGCCGGGGCAACGTGAACCTCACGGTGTCCCAGGAGCTGACCGACATTGGCGCGGGCGCGACCTTCTACGACAACCTGGTCGAGGTCGCCAAATGCCGGGTGCCATAGTTTCGACGCGGATGGTAAGATGGTAGTGATTAGCGGAAGGCAGAAGGCCGCTCTTTTACAGGTTATGAGAAAGTACTCGATAAGCATTTTGATCGCGATTCTCCTGCTCCCGACGCTGTTGCTCGCGCAGACGCGGCAGGCGACGGTTCCGCCTCCTCGCGGCAAGCCCGCGCTCAAGCGCGACCGCACGCAGAGGGTCTTATACCCGAAGATCATCCAGTTCGAGGACGAGCGCTGGGTAAACCCGGAGCTGGTTGAGGCCGCCTCTGCCTACTTTCACGGAGGAGCGCGGCGGCGAGCCATCCTGGCTCTCGGCCGCATCGGCTACCCTTCGGGAATAAATCCCCTGCTCGACGCTCTCGTCAATGACCGGAACCCCGAGGTCCGGGCCCTCGCCGCGTTCGCTCTCGGAGAGATCGAAAGTCATTACGCGGCGAAGGACCTCATCGAGAAGCTCCAGACCGCCAACGAATCGTCGAGTCTCGTGCGCGCCCGCGCGGCCGAGGCTCTGGGCAAGATCGCTTCGAATAAATTATCGGCGGAGGCCCTGGGGGCTTATGGAGTCCGGGGGATCGCCGACGAGCTGGTTCGCCAGCTTCCGGCAA
>DATLMR010000365.1:0-18591 GCA_035537555.1 Blastocatellia bacterium | reverse complement strand
TCCCTGGCGCTCCAATTTCAGGCTCGAAATTTCCGCCTCAGGCGTCGCCTCCCCCCGCATGATCCAGTCATATATCTCTTCCAGATCCGGAGTCGAGACGCCGGTTACCACGGCCCCGTAATCTTCCAGTCGTTCCAGAAGGCCGTCGCCATAATCATCTGCCAGCAGTTTGAAGGCGATCGATTCTCCCTCTGCCTTGAACCTCATCCTCTCCGGCTTGAACGGGAGCGCCCGCTCGCAGAGGCCTTCGACCACACGCCATCTTTGCAAGGCGAAGCGGGGCTCCAGCAGCCGTATCCGCCCTCTCTCCAGGAAAGCGATTCGGTCTGCCAGATCCTCTACGTCTCGCATAATGTGGGAGGTCAGCAGTATCGCGGGTGAAAAGAGCCTGCGGGCCTCTCTGACCTTTTCGACGAAGAGCCTCCTCATCTTCGGATCGAGCCCCGAAGTGGGCTCGTCGAGTATCAGCATCGATGGCCTTGGGGCAAGAGCCAGAGTCAGCGCGGCCTTGACCTTCATTCCTTTGGAAAGCTTTTTGAACCTCTTCCTTGAGTCCACCTCGAACTCTTGAAGGAGCCGCAGAGCGTACTCGTTATCCCAGGAAGGGTAAAAAGAACTATAAAACGCCAACAGTTTCTCGACCGATAGCTCGGCGAAGAGGCGGGGGTCTTCCAGGAAGACGCCGAGCCGCTGCTTTATCTCCGTTTCGTCCGAGTCCAGGTCGAGCCCGAAAAACCTTACGTCGCCGGCATCGCGCCGAACCAGGTTCTGGATTGCCTGAATCAACGTCGTTTTACCCGCGCCATTAGCCCCGACAATCGCGAGCGTCTCGCCTGACTCTATCGAGAATGATATGTCTAAATAAAAGCCCCCGTACGCCTTTTTGAGATTGTTGACTTCGAGTGCAAATGACACTGTATCCGCTCCTTTAAGGCAGCCTGTTCTGCTTCGGTGACTTCGCCCTGTCGGGCATCTTCGATATGGCCTTCTCGCACGCGGCGAGCCTGGCCACGAGCCCTATGGCCAGGTCCTCGATTCCATGTGCGGCAAGCAGAGAGCTCTCGATGTCTTGCTCCCCGGCAAGCGAAAAAGCCTGATGAAGCTCCTGCGCCTCGATGAGGTCTGCGGGATTGTCGAACTCTTCGAGCCTGCCATTTCCCGGCTCATCAGGGTTGTCTCGCTTCTTAAGCGTGTGATTAAGGCTCGCGACCGCACTCCAGAGAAGGTCGAGAGTTTCCGGCGTTCCAAGCGAGGCTACCTCTGAAGCAAGGGAGAACATGGCGCGCGCATGCAGCCCATTCCAGTCCGATTTGGCAAGACTCGCTCGCGCTTCGGAGATTACCAGCCTGAAAAACTCCAGCTCCTTCTTGCCGAACGCCGCTCTCGCGATTTGAGCGAACTGGATTGCCTGCAAGACAGGCTCTTCAGTCCTGCGGGCCGCTATCATCGCCTCGGCCAGCTCCGACCTCGACATGAGAATCTTGAACTCCACCCCCGACAGCAGATTCGTATACACCTTCTTCATGGGCTCGCTTTCAAGCTTTTCAATCAGCTTCTTTGCCTCGTCCAGGTCGCCGCTTGCAAGAGCGGCAGATATATTCAGGCCAGGGTCCTCGTCCGAGCCCTTCTTCTCCCTGGTCAGGCGCGAGAGCGTGAAGCTCAGGCCCTGCGCGGTTTGTGGGGCCAGCTTGACCGACAGCCTCGACGCCAATCCTTTCAGCTCTTCGGAGAGCTCGGGCGCGTATTCAGGAGATAGCGTCGAGAGGACCGCTGCCACCATCGCCTGATAGGTTGATCTGATACTCAGCTCGGGCTTTCTGTACCCTTTATCCTTTTGAAGCACGGCTTCGGTCTCTTCCAGAGACATCTTGAGTACGTCGTATGCGACGGAGAAAAAACGGGCGCGGAGCGCCGCATCGGTCGGCCCCGGAATCCTGTCGGAGAATGACATCTTTGACGGGAAGATATAATCGACGAAAAGGAAAATGCCGCTCAGCCCTATGATTGTGGGCCTCTGCTTGAGCCCATCCAGAGCCTGGCCCGCCACGTAGTCGGCCAGGGTCGCATTCTTCTCTCGGAGCTTCGTGAGCGAGACGAAGGCCCCAGGAGAAATACTCACAGCAAGGCTTCTCTGTAGGAATGCCGCCGCCATCTTCTCGTCCGCGCCCATCACCTCATCCGAGAGCCTCGCCAGCTGCTGCAGGTTCGGGTCTTGCCCCATAATCTGATTGAACAAAGGGGCTTCTTCGCTTTTGTGCTCGCCGAGCGTTTCTTCCATATACTTGTTCGCCGTCTTCGGGTCGCGAGGAAAGAGCGCGCTCAGAAATATTCTGATGGCCGCGTCCGGCTTGAACTCCTTCTCTTTTTGCGCCCTGATCCATTTCCACAATTCTCGAAACTGGGCGCGGCCCTTCTCCGGCTCGCGCAACCAGACGAGGTTGGCCAGCTTCGCCATCACCCTCACATACGCGAGAGGGTCTCTCAGCTTGGAGGAGTCCCGGTCAATACTGTCGAGCTCCTGCAACGCTCTTTCCTGAGGCGAAAGGGTTACCGTGTTTGCCTGCCGGCCGAAGGCGCGGGGGCTAATAACGAGAAGAGTGAGAATCAAGCTGCTGAATATCTTATGGCGCATCTCGTGCCTCCATTTTTGTAATCTTCGGCGACGGTCACACGTACGCCCGCTTGTGGCTGAACGCCCACGAGCCCACCACGCCGATTAAGAGAGAGAGCCCCAGCAAGCCTAAAGAAATGCCTCCAAGGGCTCCGTAGCGCGCAAAATAGTTTACGATTGTGGCCTGACCGTCGAATCCAACCATGTTCCTGGATAGAAGGAAGGGAAGTATGACGAGAAGGGTGGAAATTGCCGTTACAGCCGTGGGCAGTAATTGCGGGCTGATGTTAAAGGTCAATGCGATAGAACATACCGAGCTGAAGATGCCCAGGGAAAAGAGGAGAAATAAATACGGAAATCCTAGAAGAAGAGAAGTGAGGGCATCCCGGCCGATCAGCCCGGAAAAAAGGAAGCTCAAATAAAACAGATAGAGCGTCGAAAAGCAGATCGCCGTCAGGATCGTGCTGCTGAGAACCCGGCTCCAGAAGAGCGTCCGACAGCCGACCGGGAGCGTTCGATATATGACGAAGGTCCCCGAGGTCCTCTCCCCCTGAATCATGAACATGAACACGACAAGGGGAATGATGATCGTAGTCGTGAGAGTAAGCAGGAACAGTAACTGTGAAGCAGGGGTAATACCCTCCATATCACCCTCCGAGGTGAGGCCGATTCGAGGCTCAAAGGATGAAAGCAGCAGGCAGATGGAATACAGGAGCAGGTATATTACGAATATGCGACGGCTCGTCTTTTCATACAGCAAGTCTTTTCTAACAAGCGCTATGATTTTGCCTGATAAGCCCTTTCTCCCGATTAATGCGGGCCGATTTGCCTGTGTCATGTGAGCGCCTCCAGTGCCTTCGACTCTTTTCTCGAGCCTGATGGCCCGACCTGCTGCAATGCTTCCTGTCTCTGATCATCGAGCAAAGTGGAGGGCGGACTCCCTTCCTTAATCCGCCCCTCCACTCTCGGCCGGACAATCCGGCCTGCGACGGCTTCTCGTCAGTCTCTCTCGAAATTCACACGAAGAGATCGAGCAGAATCCGATTCCGGTAAACCCCTCCAGAGAGCTCGATCACCTGGCTCATTCAATTGAGAATTTCGCCCTTATCGGAACCGCCGCCGCCCACGACCGTATGAGCGCAGGCCTCGGCGCAGAGGATGGCTATCGCGCCGCCTATCGCCGCACAGATCGCGCAGGCCGGTAAAACACCAGCCGCGCAGGTTATGGCGCAGACAGCCGCGGCATAAACGCTCACCCCGTTTGCTCGCAAGCACGAATACCAGCACGATACTCCCGAAGAGGCCTGGGTCTCGAAGGCTGGCTCTTTAGGTTCGTCGAGCGCGCGCCTGAGCAGGCGATAATTGACATTTCCAAGCCGGGCTTTCACCCTGGCCGCGACGGCCCTGTTCGCGAGGGCATTCTTGAGCGCCGCCTTCAGGTCGGCCGGGCTCTTCATTGTGGTCATACCGATTGTTGATCCCGCGGCAGGATCGCTCGTCTTCACGCCGTTGATACCGGGCTCGCGCGGCCGCTCGGGACTGAGCGCCGCCATAGTATTCGCTGATGGCACCGGCAGGGGCCTGCCTTTGGCCAGACACATGCTGGCGGACACGATAGTTATAGTGACGCAGACGGTCAGGTATCTCTTCAAGGTCGCTTTTAGGTCCATGACTTACCTCCTCCTCAATCTGGTTAAGGTTAAGCTGTGGCCTGGGGGGCTGTTTTGCCTGAACCGCCCGCATCTTACGCAAATCCGGGTGCGCTGTCATTGATATATGTCAGTAACGAGCTTAACAATTATCAATCCGACTCAAAGGTATTTGAGGTCGGACACTATGATCCAGCCCTTCTCGCGTCTGATGACTCCATCGGACTGCATCTGTCTGAGCAGGCGGCTGAGGTGCTCGGGAGAAACGGCTATGAACCTGGCCATCTCGGCGTGTTTCAAGGGCATCGGCACGCGCAGGTCTTTACTGCTTTCGCCTGAGCCCATCGCCGAAACGAGTTGCCTCAATAATCGCCTCAACCGGTGGATCGAAGACGACTCGCCGAGCTGCGCGACCCTGTCCACGTGATCGAGTATCTCCCGGCTCTGGGCCTGGTGCAGCTGCCAGGAGATGAGGGCGTCGGTCCTTGCAAGGTGGATCAGATCATCGGCCGAGATCCGGCGCAGGCGGCAGAGCGTGAGGGCCACGGCCGTCGCCGGATACGGCTCGCGGGCGAGGGCCGAAGGAACGCCCAGCAGCCATCCGGGGTAACGCAGGCTTATTATTACGTCGCGGCCTTCCTCGCTCGTGCTTACCAGCTTGATAAGTCCCTGCTCGATAAAAAAAATCTCCCGGGGTGAAGCGCCCTGACGTAACAGCTCCGAGCCGGCCGGGTAGACCTGCTGCTCGGATTCGATCTCTATGGTTTCCGGCGCTCGGGAACTTCTGGACGAGAATTCGAGTTCGGCTTCGAATTTATCTTTGAATTCATCTTTAAATCTATCTTTAAATTTATCGTGGCGAAACTCATACGTCTTGCCCGAGACAGGGACAAAGCTTTTCATGTGGCGGCCTCCTCATTATGGCTATGGACAGAGCCTGTTGAGCAGGGGAAACCTTGGGATTGATTGTGGCGGCCCTAGAATACTAGAGCGTTGCTTTTACTGCAAACGAAAAGTGGCAATGGCAGGAGGCTCCCCCGGCCGCCGGCTCAATCAATCTATCGCCAGGGAGCAAGGCCGGACGCATTACGCCGGTCGTCATATGGGCCGATCGTGCGATAGGACCTCCGGGGGTGAGAGCTCCGGACAGAAGAAAGCCCGCGATGGAGCGGGCCTTCCGAATCCGGAATGTCATCGGGGTCTTTGTCGGCACCTTACTTTATTACTCGCCGGTTCCGTATTCGGGGTACTCCCTCTCAATGATCTCGCCCGGGCGGGGGGGCTCCTTGATGAGCTGGAGGGCGTCGCGCAGGACGCGTTTCTGCAGGTCCCTCATGCCGGGCCTGCCCAGAGAGTTGCCGATCTTGAATCCGGCCGGGTATAGCGCGCGAGGCGGGCGCATCTGTCGCGAGGCATCGGGGCTCACAGTGATGAGTACCGTCGTCAAGCCGCGCAGCTCGATTTCGCGTTGGACCGCAACGACCGTGCGGTGGCAGACCTGCGGTCAGCCTCCCGTGAGCACGACTATGTCGGCTCGCGATTTCTTGTCGATCTCTTCGGCGATTTGAGGAGCAGTCTCCTCATACATCTGCTTGAGCTGCATCGTGTAGCCCATATAGCCGATGTGCTCGCGGGCCACCCCGCCTATGAACCCTTCCCGCGCCAGTTCGCGGAGCGGGTCGAGGGGAAAGACGACGTTAATGTCGCGGTCCGCTTCCGAATGGTCGTAATGATGATGGGTGACCATGAGTTCGGATGTGTCGTCTTCTCCTCCGATGATTCGGAACGTGAGGTCTCCAAGCTCGTCGGCGATATTAAAAGGCGGCTGATCTTTCCTATGTACGCCGGCGGCCGTGACGAGGGCGACCGTCGCGCGCGCGAGCTCTCGCTCGTAAGGGGTGAACGGGACGCATTTCCTGGATATCTGAGTCATTCAATACCTCCTGGACCCGAGAGCCGGGAGGGAGGGAAGAAGCACGGAAGGTTTAAAACTGCGGTTGAACCCATCGACTCGATTTCCATGCTCTCCCCAACCTTCCGCCGTCCTACCGGATGCCGCCCGCTCAATCGAGCTTGCGGAGCACGTCAAAGATCTCTTCGTTGTCCGGTTGAGATCCGATGTCGTGTATATCCTTGTAGGCAATTCTTCCTTCTTTATCGACTACGAACAGCGCGCGCTCGCTGATGCCTTCCGGGCGGAAGGCTCCATACTTGCGAGCCACCTCCCCTTTGGGCTCAAAGTCTGAAAGGAGATCGTAGGAGATACCGCCAAGGCTCTTGGCCCAGGCCGTGTTGCATGGAACGGAGTCAACTGAAATACCCAGCACGTGGGTATCGCTGCCTTCGAATCGGCTGAGATCAGCCTCATACGAGGGCATTTGTATGGTTCAAACGGGTGTCCACGCCAGCGGGTAGAATGCAATAAAAACGTTCTTCTTCCCGCGAAAATCGGATAGTTTGACTTTATTACCACGGTGACTCGAAAGCTCAAAGTCCGGAGCCGTATCACCAACTTCGACAGCCATGTGATTCCCTCCTTGAAGAATTCAATGTCTCACACTATTTAATTTTGTCCATAGGACTTTGGCTGTCAAGCGCGTGGGGGACTCTTCACCTTGTGGCAGCGGACCTGAGAACTTCAAGCGGCGGCCTCGCGCCGGTCCACAGCTCGAACTGTAATGCGGCCTGCGCGACGAGCATCTCAATCCCTCCGATTACCCGGCAACCCGCCTGACGTGCGTCCGAGAGAAAGCGGGTCTCTTCCGGGTTGTAGACCAGATCGTAAGCGATCTCGCGGCCGGAGAAGGTATAGGAAGGGACGGGGCTCCGGCCTTCGCTGTGCCCGCGCATTCCGACGGGGGTCGTGTTGATCAATATGCCCATCTCCGCTCGGGGGGCGTCTTGGATTCTCTCGATCGGGATATCGAACTCTCTCGCGACAGGCTCCGCGCTCCGCACGTCGCGAGCGAAGAGCACGACTTCGGCGCGCCTCTGTTTGAGCCCGTAGACGACCGCCCGCGCCGCGCCGCCCGCGCCGATCACCCCGCAGACCACGCCTTCCAGATCGCAGACCTCTTCAAGAGGCGCAAGCACCCCCCGTACATCCGTGTTGTAACCGGTGAGGCGGCTTCCTTCGAAGACGACCGTGTTTACCGCCCCGACTCCTCTTGAGACCGGGTCGAGTCGGTCGAGGAAGGGAATTACCGCCCTCTTGTGCGGGATCGTCACGCTGAGCCCGCGCAGGCGGAGGTCGCTCCCACGCGCCACGCTGGTAAAGAAGCCCTCCAGGTCATCGACCTCAAGCGGCAGGTACACGGCGTCCAGATCCATCGCTCGAAAGGCCGCGTTATGCATCGCGGGAGAGGCGGAATGGCCGACGGGCTTTCCGATTATCCCCATGACCCGCGTGTCCGGAGAGAGACTCGCTACCCGGTAAAGCTCCTTCATCTCCTCGCAAGTCGCCTGGCCGGGCGCGCTCTCTTGCCCCGGGGCCAGCGATCCGTAGGTGAGGAAAGCCCCGCGAGCGGGACCGAGCAGGCGAGTGATTACGCCGGCCTCGCCCATCGCAACCGCGATCGATCTCCTCCCTTCGCGGCTCGCGCGGTCGAGGAGGCGCAGGTGCGCCATCGCGTCCTCGTAACCGTTAGCCTTCGTTGCGACCTTTTGGACCGCCGAAGGGAGGGCGCAGAGGCTTTCATAAATCTCTTCCAGGTTAGAAGGGGTCGAATCGAAGTTGTGATGAGAGACGATAAGCCTCTCGGGGTCGGGCGACAGGCGGAAAAACCGGTCGTAATGGGCCGCTTCCACGTCGCAGTAATCGGCCCCCATCTCGAGAGCCCGGGCAAGCAGGCGAAGCCTGGTCTCATCCTCTATGGTCTGTGCTCCGCCTTCCGAGCCCGCGCGACAGGTGATGATTACTGGAAGAGGCTTATTTTCGATGAGCGGACGAAGCGGCTCAGGGTTTGCGAAGTCCAGGTCACGCAGGTAATCGACGCGCAGCTCGATCATGCCGGCAACCCGGGCCGCCCGCTCCATCTTCTCGCCCGCGGCCTGGACGCTCTCTTCGGTAATGACCGCGCATATCTTGCCTTTGTTCTCAGCCATTCGATAGCGACCGCGAACGGGAGCTCAATCTCGCGTTGCCTATCCTTCGCCTTTTATCCCGACGGCCGGGCATCTTCCTCTTCCTCGAAGGCATATACATCGGTCGATAAGTAACGCTCGCCGAGGTCGGGGAGGAGCGCGAGCACCCTCTTATCGGCTCCCATCTCCCTGGCTACCTGAAGCGCGGCCCAGCAAATCGCGCCGGAAGAGATGCCCGCGAGTATCCCTTCCTCGCGCGCGAGGCGGCGCGCCGTGGCCTTCGCATCCGCGTACTCGACCGGGAGGATTCGATCTATGATCTCAATATTGAGGACGCCCGGGATGAAGCCCGCCCCTATTCCCTGGATCGCGTGAGGCGCGGGTAATCCGCCCGACAGGACCGGGGAGTCTTTCGGCTCGACCGCGACGAGCTTCACGTCTCGGAGGCGTTCTTTCAGTATCTCTCCGACTCCGGTTATGGTCCCGCCCGTGCCGACTCCGGCGACGAAGGCATCGAGCTTACCGTCGGTATCTTCGATGATCTCGTGGGCCGTGGAGCAGCGGTGGATGGCGGGATTGGCCGCGTTATTAAACTGCTGCGGCATGTAACCGTCAGGCAGCTCGCGCAGTATTTCTTCGGCCTTTTCGATCGCGCCCTGCATTCCGAGGGCGTCCGGCGTGAGGCGAATCTCGGCCCCGAGCGCCCGAAGCACGCGGGTTCTTTCGACGCTCATCGAGTCAGGCATGGTAAGGATCAGGCGGTATCCCCGGGCCGCGGCCGTCATGGCCAGGCCTATGCCGGTATTGCCGGAAGTCGGCTCGACTATCGTGGTCTTGCCGGGCGAAATCCTGCCCTCGTCTTCGGCGGTCTGGATCATGGAATAAGCGATGCGATCCTTCACGCTCCGCATCGGGTTGAAAGATTCCAGTTTCACGAGCACCTCCGCCGACCCGGGGTCCGGGAGGCGGTTGAGCCGGACCAGTGGAGTATGGCCGATGGTCTCCAGTATGTTTTTGCAAATCTTCGGCCTTCGCGACATTCCTCGAATCCTCCGATTATGGTGGGAAATTAGTGACTGTTAGCCTAACATAGCGGTCGGGCTGTTCGAAAGACACAGAGTCGGATTTGCTTTCGAGGACCGCATCTTTCGCCCGTCTCCTTAGCTGGCCGTACATCCTGCGAGGCTGCTATCATCGCTTCGAATATTCTGGCTCATGGAGAAAACCGGATGCTCAGGGATAAGAAACTTGCCGTCCTCGGATGCGGCAAGCTCGGAGAGATATTGATTAAGGGATTGATCGAAGCGGGAGTGGTCGAAGCTTCAAACATCCTGGCGACGGCGGGCCACCAGCCTCGCCTGGATCACCTTAGAGAGAAATTCGGTGTCGCCGGAACTCTATCGAATCAGATGGCGGCCGAGGCCGGGGATATTATCATCCTGGCCGTCAAACCGCAGACGGTCCCGCGCGTGCTGTCGGAGATCGGCCCCGCGCTCAGGCCGGCGCAGATTCTAATCTCCGTCGCGGCTTCCGTAAGCACGGCCTTCATAGAGAAACACGTGGTCGCGGGATCATCCGTGATCCGAGCCATGCCGAACACGCCTTGCCTGCTCAAGAAGGGGATGACCGGCCTCGCGCCCGGGTCGAGCGCGACGGGCGAACAACTGGAGATTGCCAAGTTCATCTTCGATTCCGTCGGCAGGACGGTAATCGTCGACGAGAAGCATATGGATGCGATCACAGGGCTCTCCGCCAGCGGCCCCGCCTACATCTTCATCATCATCGAGGCGCTCGCCGAAGCGGGAGTCAAAGTGGGCCTCCCCCGCGATCTTGCAACCGAGCTGGCCGCGCAAACGGTGGTCGGGGCCGGCTCGATGGTGCTTGAGACAGGCGAGCATCCCGCGAAGCTCAAGGATACCGTGACGACGCCCGCCGGATGCACTATCGACGGCATACTTGAGCTCGAAGAGGGCGGGCTCCGCGTGACCCTGATCAAGGCGGTAGTCAAGGCGACCCAGCGCGCCAAAGAACTGCTCGAAGTTTGAGCGCGATCGAGCGCCGAAAGGTAATGCCGCGCAAAGGTACGGCCAGGCCCTCGCGCGGCCACGCGGCTGCCGTGCTTCTTTCCGGGGTTCAGTTGCTCGATTTCGAGCCCTTCCCATCCTCCTTGCTCTGTTCGACGCTCAATTGATTGTCGACCTTCCTGACGCAGTTGATCCGCTTTGTGACACGCGTGGCGACTCCTTTCAGCCCGCCGTTCTTGACTCTGCCCGTCAGCGTGACCACCCCGTTCCTTGTATCGACTCCGATGCCGGCGTCCTTGAGAGCCGGAGATTTGGCGAACCTCTCCTTCACGCTCGATGTTATGCCCGAGTCGTTGACGGCGGAGCAATCTACCTGCTCGCCCTGGCCGGAGCCGGATTTCCCTGAAGACTTCGACGAGCCGTCTTGAGCGACGGCGTAGCCGCACGTGAAATACAGGCACAAGAATACCGCAAGCAGTAATCTCTTCATTGGTGATCTCCTCTTCGATGTCTGGATTTAGGAGGTAAGCAGTTGAAATCGGACCTGGGCGATCCTCTTATCCCCGCTAAGGATAGACGCGAAATTCTACGAGAACATTGCAGGAAATTAAAACGGGCTGGCCAAGACGGCGTCGAGCCCGACCGCGCGAGGCCTCGCGCGGCCTACCTGGCCGCCCTGTGCGTGCGAATCCATAGCTCGTCGAGCGAGCCCGCCTTGAGCATCTTGGTAATGTAGACGATCTGGCCCGCGTGCGTGGCGAGGTGAATGGTAGCCGTAAGTATCGAGTGGAAAAGCGTCGGCCCGTGCGAGAGGTCCTCGCCGGGGTCCAGCATTCGGGAAGGGTCGAAGCCGTCGAGAGTCGCGACCGCCAGATTTATGGTCTCGTCGAATATCTCCACGAGTCTCTCTTTAGGCACGGGGCCGCGCTCGGCAAATTCCGCCGGACGGTCCCTCTCGTACCGGAAACCTCCTACCGCGCGCGCGAGGTTGTGGCGCAGCGAGCCGGAAAGGTGCAGCACCAGGTTTCCGACGGAGTTGCTCTCGTCGTTCGGCCTCCACCACAGCTGGTCGTCACCGAGTTGTTCGATGCAGGACCTGATCTGGGCGGGGAAGACGCCTGTTATGCGAACCCGGAAAGCGTCGAGCGCGGCCCTGGCCAGTTCTTCGTGCCCTTGCATGTATCTCCTGAGAAGCGATCGTCTTTCGAAATAATTCGAGCATAACGCGGAACCCTGGCTCGGGATCATCCCCGTTTGCGATTAACCGGACGAGTGACCGCGCATCCCGCAAGAAAGGGATACCGGCATTGACCTCTGCCATCAAGGCTCCTCGGAAGGTCCCTGCGCTTTCCTTAAAAACTTCCCGAAGATAATCAGAGACAGGCTCGCAATGGTGATGGCAAAAAGCGACGCGGCTATGCAGGCAAGCGCAACTACAAGCACCTGGAAAAACATCGGAGCACCTTTCCGGGGGCGGACAGTCCAAAGGGATGACGACAATCTAACCGAAGTCGATTGCGAACGCAATAAAATTTAATTCGCCCTGGCCCGCGACAAAATGACGCCTGGCTATTCGATCTTCACCTCAAGCTTATAGCTGGCATTTCCGCGGGCCGGGCCGACCACTATCACGTAGTCTACAGACGAGGGCAATTTCCCGCTCCATCTAGTAGCGTCGTCCGCTTCACCCGCGCCTTCGAGCGATTCCTGCTCTCCCGCGAAATAGATCTGGAAGACCGCGTTGTCTTCGAGGGATTTTATGCTCACGGTCATCTGCTGCCCTTCTCTCGCTCCCACGATGTACCTGTCCCGCTCTCCTCGAATCACCGCGCCGCTTATCACGGCGGAGTTACGGCCACGAGCGAACTTAATCCTTTTCGTGATGCCTTTACCGAATATGATCAGGGCCAGGGGCGAAGAGAGCGCCGCGATCAATGCCATCGCTCCGAGAATCGTAGAACGTCTCTGCTTGCTCATGTCTTTCCAATAACCTCCGGGTATGTGAGCGTCGGCCAAAGGCCCAGGAGCGCATCCGTATCTCCGCTATTGAATGCCTCAACGTATTCCAGCACGATCTCTCTGTTCGTTTCTTCCGACGCGGCGCGCTCCCGTCGATGAATCTCGGGCCTGAAATCATGGCTTCCTCGCCGTGCCCAGGTAAGTGTTACCGTCGGATCGAGCGGGTGGCCCACCTGTTTTAGCTCTCGCGTACGAACGCGATGTAATCGGTATAAACGGGCTCGCCGCCGTTCGCTCGAACGGCCATGGCGACCTGCCCTCGGTGATATGTCGAGTGCATTAGAACGTGCTGGAGGATGTCCCGGTAAGCGGTCTGATACTCCACCCCTTTGCTGTTTCTGTAGGTCGCTTTAGAGTCGAGGTCGTCTTCCTTCAGCCTGCTCATCAGCCCGCGAAACGCCTCGCTCACCTCATCGAATAGCCGGCGGCACTCTTCAAGCGATGATCCCTCCCAGAAGTTCACACCCGTCGAATCGACGTTGCGCTGTAAACGCATGAGCCACGCATTCTCGGCGATCAGCAGGTGCGCGAGGGCGCGAACGGCTTTCGGGTTGTGATTTGCCGGCTCACTTAGCGAATCGACGGTCCGGCGATTCGCCCATTCGTTGTAGCTGAAAAGCTGTCGCAGCGTTTCTATCGTTTCCATAGTATCGATCCTCCCCGGTGGTGACGGTTCAACAGGCTCGCTCACTTCTTCCCGGCGGGCGGGTCGAACTTCGAATCGTCCACGGGTACGTTATGCCTGACCTCCTTGATGGTGCGCGTCGTGCCAAAGTGATTGTCGTCCAGGTACGAAGTGCGAATCGTGAAAGGAATCCTTATTCCATCCACCTCTCGATAGTCTTCATAGTCGATCTGCTCAGGGTCGAAGCCAAGCCTCGTCTCGGTCAGGACTATCCTCCGCGTCAAAAGCCCGGTCTGAATATCGAAAAAGAGCTTCTCATTTCTATTATTCCTGGACAGCCCCTCTACCACATAGACATCGCGACCGCCCAGCTTCTCTCTGCCGGTGACCTTCAGAGTGGAGTATTGCTCTTCGAGCTTTATGTCTCTATTGATGTCGGCCTGCTGTTTTATTCGCGCCAATTCCGGGGCGCTCATCTCACGCTGTTCCTCCGGACTCCTGATCCAGCCGGTACCTCCGTTGAACCCTTGATAGACGGTCCCGTCGGGGGTCGTGATGATGGTTAGGTATTTGTCGGGAGCCTTCTGGTATATCTCCATCTCCCACGCCTCTCCCCTGTTTATCATCGCGGCTTTCGGCGTGCCGGAGTTCACTAATTTCGGTCTCAACATCGACATCTTCGTAACACGCGTCTTTACCTTGTCGCGGGCAGCCTGTCCGCCCAGGGCCTGGATGTATTTCGCCATCACTTCGCCCGCGCCGGGCAGGGGGGCGGGCCGTGCGGCCTCCGGGTCTTCTCTGGTCGTGTTCGCAAAGACGCCTTGCTCCGTTGAGGGAATCGAAACGGGCTGAGCTCTGCCCTGGTGGCACGTGTTGCAGGTAACGGTGGGTCTGCCCGCGAACGAGGCCTTGTTGATCTCGTTCGTCATCTGTATGTGCTGGCGGGCGATCTGCTTCGCGGGCTTGTCATCCATCCAGTACTTGTCGTTTTCGGCAATATGGCAATAGTCGCACCGTACGCCGAGCGATGCTCTCATTAAGTGCATCACTTTCAGCAACTGCGAATCGGGCAGGCCTTTGAGCACCTGAATGTTCTTGCGGACCTGCTCGACGGTTTTATCGCCCTGACTGTTTTGCGCGCCCGCGCTGGCTTTATCGGTTCCGGGGCTCCCGAAGATGAAGCCGATAAAAAGCACAAAGACGGCGCAACCGATGCCCGAGGTTCTCCTGCTTCCAGACATGGACCGCTCCTTTAAATATGATCGGCGTAAAAAATTCAACCGGCAGCTAGCTTACATTTTTCGCTCGGATCATACAATTGGAGCGGGCCTCCGCTGCAAGGGAGAATCGAGCAACCACGATTGAAGTAAGAAACCTCGGCCCAAAGTTCGAGACGAACGGCCATGTCCAGCATGTCCAGTTTGATCGATTCGACGGCCCCTCAGCGAGGATTCAGGCGCGTTGAAGCCTGACCACGGTCTCGACGTGGTATGTCTGCGGAAAGAGGTCGAACGCCTTGACGCCTTTAAGCTCGTATCCCGCGTCGAGCAGTCGCCGGAGGTCGCGCGCGAGCGTGGTAGGATCGCAGGAGACGTAACTGATGCGCTCGGGTCTTGACTCGATCAATGGCAGTATGGCTTCAGCCGCGCCCGCTCTCGGCGGGTCGAGCACGACGAGGTCCGGAAGATCATAGCTCTTCTCCCCGCTTTTTGCCGCGAAGCTCCGCAGCCAGTCGCCGGTCCTGTGGTTATGGAACTCGACGTTCGAGACGTGGTTCTCAGAGACGTTAAGCCGGGCGAAGGCGCTGGCCCGTGGGTCCGACTCGACTCCGATGACCCTGTCGAATGAGCGGGCGAGCGGAATCGTGAAGAGGCCGACTCCCGCGTAAAGGTCGATAGCGAGCCTGCCGAATTCTTCTCCGACGGCTTCGCCGACCAGCTCTTCAAGCAGAAACCTGTTGACCTGAAAGAAGGTCGACGGGCCGAAGGTGTAACGCTCCCTTCCGATCGTTCTCACGAGCGTCTCTGCCGGCGCTTGCGGAATGAGGGGCGACGATCCTACCTCCAGGTCGCCCGCCGCCAGCTCGATCTCGGAAGGAGGGAATTTAGCGAATTCGGACTCGCTTCGGGCGGGGCCGTTGAAATCAGAGCGGAGGGACGCGAGCACGGAGTTCAGCTCGGGCGTGAGTATCGGGCAGCGCTCGACATCGATCACTGCATGAGAGCCCGCCCTGTTGAAGCCGATCCGAGCTCCTGAGACTTTGCCGGACCTGGCGGCCCGCTCGATCTTCACCTGCGCCCTTGTTCTGTAGCCGAGCTCGTCAGATGACCTGATCTCTATGTCGCCGGGCCAGTCGATCTTGCCGATGCGCTTCAACGCCTCGCCCACGGACGCGGCCTTGGCCTTGAGCTGCGCGGAGTAGGAGAGGTGCTGAAGCTGGCAGCCTCCGCAGCTCCCGAAATACCGGCATGGAGGCTCCCGCCGTTCGGGAGCAGGCTCGATTATCTCTTCGATCACGCCGCGAGCGAAATTCTTCTTTCGCTCGACGATCCGGACTCGCAGGCGCTCGCCCGGCGCGGCAAGCGGGATGAAAACGGCGAGCCCTTCGTGGCGGGCGACCGCATCTCCGCCATATGAAAGGCGCTCGGTCTCAAGCTCGATCACGTCTCCCACCGCAGGGCTTTTCTCAGTCATCAATCCACGATAGCAGTTTGCCGGGCGGCGTGTGAAGCGAGGGAGTCGCGGCCGTTGCGACCCCCTCGTTCGCGGATTCGGATCGCGTGCCCCGGAGTCTCAGCCGATCTGAATGCTCAGCATCGAGATTGAACCTCCGTCGACCCCCTCGACCGGGAACCTGATCGGGTCGTCCTCACGTTGCTGTGCGATCACGTAGAGGAGGGGAAGGTAATGGTCCGGAGTCGGGATCGCGAGCAGGGCGTCCCGGCCCATAGCCTCGTACTCGATGAGCGGGCCGTGGTCTCCAGCCAGGAGCAGGTCGCGAGCGCGGGCCTCGAATCGCACGGCCCAATCGAAAGGCTCGACCGGGTGACGGCCCCACGCGTAAGCGTGGAGGTTATGAACCAGATTGCCGCTCCCTACGATGAGCACCCCTTCATCGCGAAGCGCGGAGAGCCTCTTTCCGACCTCATAGTGGAAGGCAGCCGGTTGCGCCTCGTCGATGCTGAGCTGCACGACAGGTACATCCGCCTCGGGGAAGGCATGGCATAGCACCGACCATGCCCCGTGGTCGAGGCCCCACCGCTCATCGAGTACGACCGGGATCGGCGCGAGCAGGTCTCTCACCCGGAGCGCGAGGGCCGGATCGCCGGGGGCCGGGTATGTGACCTCGTACAACTGCCGGGGAAACCCGCCGAAATCGTGGATCGTTCTCGGAGCAGGCATGGCAGTTACAAAGGTGCCCGGGATGTACCAGTGAGCGGAGACACAGAGCACGGCCCTGGGCCGGGGTATCTCTTCTCCCATAGCGGCCCAGCCTTTCGTATACTCGTTGACCATCAAGGCATTCATCGGATTGCCGTGCCCGAAGAAGATCGCAGGCATGGGCTTTGCCATTTTCAGTTACCCCTCTGCTTTAAATTCCGGGACGTTTTTCTTGTTCCGTTCCAGGCGGTCTGCCATCGGTAAACCTCTGCGTAAATGATGCCGGGCCACGATCGATATTCGACGGTCGATATTCGCAAGCTATCAGGATTCTAGCGCAAGTGGAGCGATCAGGCCCACCCCTCCGGCGGTCGTTCCAGGGGCTAGATGTAGAAGAGGCTCAGGCGGGGGACCCGGTTGATAGCGCGGAGCCTGCGCGAGACGAGATTGTTGACCGTTTGCTGGTAAATATCCTTGTCCATCTTCTTCCTGTAAGCCTGAAGCTCCGATTCGGCCTGCTCCATTACGGACTTCAGGTCGCCTTCGCTCGTGGACGAAACGATGCTCGCGAGGAGCATTCGATCTATGGAATCGAGATCATGCTCGAGCCCTTCGGAGTCGATTCGGGAGGAGGCGGAAACGTGCTGGATCAGCTCTTTCAGGCGCAAGCGGGCGCGCGATACCCCGTCGGCGATCGGCCGGAGCCCTGAACCGGAGGCCGCCTGTTCGGAATCGGCAAGCTCATTATCGCACCTCGTGAGAAACTCCAGCAGCATCTCGCGGGGGAAGGCCGGAGGTTGAGCGGCTTTCGCCTCCCGGCTCTTCGATTCGCTCGCGGCCGCCTCGCTCGCCTGCGGGGTGGCGGCAGAGCCGGGAGGCGCTCCCACCTGCGAGAGCCGGTATTCGGCGAAGACCGTTTCGACCTCCTGCTGGCAGTAAAAGATTGAATTCACTTTCCGGGTCCTGCGAGGTCTCGAATCGTAGGAATCGAAGGCCTGGTTGATCGCCCGCACGACGACGTGCAGCGGTATGCCCGCTGACTTCCAGCTCTCCACGAGAGCCCAGTCCATGGGTGAAATGAGCAAGGGTTTCCCCCTGCGCCGCACGAACTCTTCTTCGATCTCGGTGAAATAGTTGAAGTAATTCAGTCGAGCAAACGAAGAGGCGTCGCTGTTTCCATCAGTGCTGTCCACAGATTTTCGGGCAGGTCCAGATGTTGAATGTTATGTGATAGCGTTGACAATCGCCCCGACTATGTAAACAACGGCGACCGTCGCGACCATAACCAGTGCAATCGTCCCGACCAGTTCTACCCCTTCTTTTTGAGCCGCCGCGTCCAGGGGACCTATCGAGCTGTAATCCTGACCTTCTGCCATTTGGATTCCCTCCTCTCCGATTTGATTTGAGTGCCCATCGAATCTCTCTTCGCCTGTGAATCCCTCGACGGCAAGCGCGATGTTACTCTCGTCGAAGGCGCGCGATCAACCCGCCCGCCCGGGATGGCGACCAGCCCGTATAAAACCTCTCAGGATGGCATCTATAATATGAATGAAATCGACTTCCGATCGTCGGTGCTGACGGGATTTCGGAAAGAACAGGGCTATCCCGGCGGCGATTCGAATTAGAGAGCGTCTCACACGAGGGGCGTGAACTCCCCGATTATTCTCCCCTCGGCGACCTGAAGCTGTTCCCGAATCACGTCTGCCTTCGATTCGCCGAGGTTCAGGCGCGAGGCGATCTCGGACGACGCTTCGAGCAATTCGTTGTGAAGGACGTTGGCTATGCGTTCGCGCTCGGCCGCGGGAATGGCGTCGGGATTCGAGAGGGAGATTCCCGTCCCGTTCCCCTCGGACGCTTCCGCCTCGGCTTTCTTCAAGAGGTTGAGCAGATAAACGAAGCTTGGAATAGGATGCATGCGCGAGCGCCGGTAGGCTTCCCGCATTGTCGCCTTCACCTCGGCTTCATTGATGTCGCCGAGACTCCGCAGGGCTTCTTCGTCGGCCTCTTCCCACGACTTGGCGGTCAGGTCCTCGTAAAACCTTCGCACGCCGTCATACTTATCACCGTTGCTTTCCGACGCGGGCAATTCAAACTCGCTCAATCGCTCGCTGATTCTGCGACTCGCTTTGTCAATCTCTTCAAGAAATATGTCCGTAATAAACTGGCGCTCGTTGGGTCTTATCCTCATTTCGTTCCTTT
>DATLMR010000364.1:0-2432 GCA_035537555.1 Blastocatellia bacterium | reverse complement strand
AAGGGTTCCTGGGAGCCTCGAGCGATCCCAAGCTGGCGCCGATTGCGGGAGCGCTCGACTCGGTGAAGATTGTGAATACCGATCTGGATGTCAAGATCACCGGGAGCCTCTCGCAGGATATCATCGTCCAGTTTCTCAAGTAAATTTCGCCCACGCGATGAATACGCTTTTTTCAGGCGGCCGCTTGCACGAGCGAGTGCATAGGCCGCCTGATTCTTTTTCGCCCGTCGCTCGGCCTCGCGCCCGGATCAATTGACTCGCGCCCGTCGGCCCGTTAGCATCCCGAGCATGCATGAATTTCGGGGACGCACGGCTTTGATAACGGGCGCTTCCGGCGGGATAGGCGAAGAGTTCGCCCGCCAGCTCGCCCGACGCGGCAGCAACCTCCTCCTCGTCGCGCGCTCAGAGCCCGCGTTACGGGCCCTGACACAGGACCTCGCGAACGCCCACGGCATACGCGCGGACTACATCACTCTCGATCTGTCGGTCGACGGCGCGGCGGAGGAGTTGTTCGGAAGGGTCGAGGATCGAGGCCTCTCGATAGACCTCTTGATCAATAACGCCGGCTTCGGCTCTTTCGGAGAGTTCGCATCTTTGCCTCTGGAGCGCGAGCTTCGCATGATCCGCCTGAACGTTATCACCCTGACCGACCTGACCCACAGGTTCATCAACCGCATGATCGAGCGCAAGAGGGGAGCCATAATCAATGTCGCTTCGACCGCGGGCTTTCAGCCCGTGCCCTACATGGCGAATTACGCGGCCACGAAAGCCTACGTGCTCAACCTCTCCGAGGCGCTGTGGGCCGAAAGCCGCCGGCACGGCGTGACGGTCATGGCGTTGTGTCCCGGCGCGACCGAGACCGGCTTTTTCGACGCGGCCAGTATGAAGGAGCCTCCCCCGAAGAAGATTCTACAGACTCCGCGCGCGGTGGTGGATGCCGCGCTTGACGGCCTCGCCCGCGCAAGGAGCCACGTCGTTTCAGGATGGATGAACAAGCTCCTCGTCTTATCCGAACGGCTTGCGCCGCGTAAAACCGTTGTCAGCATTGCGGCGAAGATGTTTGAAGGTCGGCGGTAAGGGCGGGCTTGCGTGCGCCCTATCTTCAGTAGATGGTCTGTAACTCTCTCCTTAACAAAGAGTCGAGCCGTTAAACCGGGCCTTTACGAGCAGCTTTTTTATGTCCTCGATGAGAGAGTCGAACTCGACCGGCTTGGTCATCGCTTGATCGGCCCCGGCCTCGATCGCCTCGGCTGCAACGCTGCTTCCGTAAGCGGTGATGGCCATTATCGGCACACGACTGAAATCGGCCTCATCGCGCAATAGCTTGATCATCTCGATGCCGTTGATGTTCGGCATATTGATGTCTGTGATGATAAGATCCGGCCGTTCAGCCTTCGCTCTGTAGATTCCCGCATCCCCGTCTTCGGCGGTTATCACTGTAAAGGATTCCAGCTCCAGAAGCTTCGCCATCATCTCTCTGGTGTCGTCGCTGTCGTCAACAACTAGAATTTTTTCACTCACTGTCAGGATTTCCTCCCTATTCCCTGGCACGGCGGGCAGCCATGTCGAAAATGCACGGAGCATTATCATGGGGCTATAGCTTGGAAAGCAGTAGGATCATATGTTACACCCTCTCTGGTTCCAAGCGAGAGCGTCGCAAAACAGGAGGCTCAATCGTACGTTCCGGATCGCATGATCGATAAAGGGGGATTACATCACTCGGCCTGCTTGAAAGGAATCCGACACGGGGACCGGCCCGACCACTCCATATCTTTCTTTCCGGGCCTGAGACCTGGCTGGTCAGAGAGCAGAATCCTGACCGGAAATTTATTTGCCCACTTGAAAACCGCGCCTGAACCGGGTTGTCCACTTTGCTATCCTTTCTCTCCAAAGTAGTCCAACCGAAGGGGTGGCAGCATTATATTTAAATTGAATCCGGGTGTCTATAATTACAATGAAAAATGGGGGAGGTATTCTGGGCGCGATGTGGACAAAGATCGGCTCGTCCGGGCGAAGAGGGTGTTCAGGCTCGAGCGCACGTCCTTTCGTCTCAGCCGATCTGTTTCAACTTTTCTTTGTACTCAGACCAGAGACGACAGACCTTTATCCGGTATTGAACGAGGTCGCGGCTCACGGCAAACCTTCGAGCGATCCTGTCGGCGGGCATTCCCGCCGTGACCGCGTGCTTCAAAGAGAAGTATGGAATCAGCGCCGCCGCTCCTACCGCGTAGGCCACCTCTTCCTGGTTCTCGTCGAAGTTGCGAAAGTGGACCGACGCGTCCGAATCTTCTCGAAGCATCAGCCGCGTCGGGGAATGGCCGAGAATGACGTGGCATATCTCTTCCAATAAAGTGGCCGCCTGCCTCTCGCGCGTGTGGTTCGGGTTGAGAAAGACCAGACGCCACCCGTCCGGGAGGGGGCGCGTAGCTCCC
>DATLMR010000363.1:0-16490 GCA_035537555.1 Blastocatellia bacterium | reverse complement strand
GAAGCGAGATTGAAAGATGCGGCCCGGTTGAAGCGCCAGGCCGGGGCCGGAATAAATTTTCGCGCCAGGACCATATAAGCATGTTCATTCGCGACCGCAGCTACCCGATGGATCCACCGGCGAAGCGCGGCCCGTACTTCTAAGTGCGGGTGTGAGAGCGAAAGAATAAGCGAGAGGACAGAAAGTAGCCAAGATGTTGATCAAGAAACGCGAGGATACCGCGGGCGACGAGATTACCGATAAGTCCGTTTACCTGAACCGAAGGACATTCATGCGGGGCGCGGTTCTGGCGGCTTCGGTAACCGCTACGGGGCTCGTCTATCGCTCGTTCACCTCTCCGGGCGGGTCTTCCGGGAAGAAGAGCGAGCCGGAAACCGCGCGACAGGGCGCGGGCGGTCAGGCAGCAGTCGAAGAGAAGCTGACCGCGCTCGAAGATATCTCGAATTACAATAATTTCTACGAGTTCTCGACCGATAAGGGCGGCGTCGCTTCCAAAGCCCGAAAATTCGTGACCCGCCCGTGGACCGTGGCCATAGGCGGGCTCGTGAACAAGCCTCGCGAATTCGACATCGACGACCTGATAAAGCTCGCTCCGCCTGAGGAGCGAGTCTATCGATTGAGGTGCGTCGAAGGCTGGTCGATGGTGATCCCGTGGCTTGGGATCCCTCTCGGCCGAATTCTCGAAAAGGTGGAGCCTAACTCGAAAGCAAGGTACGTCAGATTCGAGACCCTGCTGGACCCGAAGCAGATGCCGAACCAGCGGACCGGCTTGCTGGCGTGGCCCTACGTCGAAGGGCTTCGCCTCGACGAGGCCCTGCACCCGCTCACCATTCTCGCGACCGGGCTTTACGGTGAGACCCTGCCGCCTCAAAACGGGGCGCCGGTGCGACTCGTGGTCCCCTGGAAATACGGGTTCAAGAGCATCAAATCGATAGTCAAAATCGATCTCGTCGAAGACCAGCCCGTAAGCACGTGGACTACCGCCGCGCCTAATGAATACGGCTTCTTCTCGAACGTCAATCCCGGAGTGCCTCATCCCCGCTGGAGCCAGGCGCGAGAGCGCCGCATAGGCGAGTTCGGCTTGCGAGATACTCTGCTTTTCAACGGGTATGGAGAGCAGGTGGCCGGCCTCTACTCGGGTATGGACTTGAAGGCGAACTTCTGAACGGAGACCGCGTGGACGACATCAGATTTGCTAAATTCGTGATTCTCGTTAACGGCCTGCTGCCGCTCGTGCTGATGGCCCGAGATGCTCTCGGCGGAAATCTCGGAGCCAATCCGGTCGAGTTCATAATTCATTCGACGGGCATACTCGCCCTCGTATTCCTCTTCCTGTCGCTCGCGGTCACGCCGCTCAGGAAGGTTCTTCTTCTCCCGTGGCTCGTAAAACTGCGCCGGATGCTCGGGCTCTTTGCCTTCTTCTATGCCTCGGTTCACCTCATCGCCTACTCGGGGTTCGATAAGACTTTCAACATCCCGGCGATAGTCGAAGATACTTTCAAACGGCCATTCATCACCCTCGGCATGGCCGGCTTTCTGCTCCTGTTGCCGCTGGCTATCACCTCGACTAACGGCATGGTGAAGCGCCTCGGCGGTAAACGATGGAGGTTGCTGCACAGGGCCGCCTACGTCGCGGCGATACTCGGAGTGCTTCACTTTTACCTGCAAGTTAAAGCCGACACGCGACTCCCCCTGCTGTTCGGCTCCGTGCTCGGTATTCTTCTCGCTTACAGAATTCTCAACAGGTTCCTTCCTCAATTTACCGAGCGCGCTCCCGCGCGGGCCGGGGCACCGCCCCGTTGAGAGGCGGCGCTCTCGGGTCATCACTTCCCTTCCTGAAGCTTCATGAGCGCGTCTATGACCCCCGAGATGCGATCGTAGTTGAGCGCGAGCACGGTGATCACGATGACGACCTGCAAAGCTCCCAGGATCAATCCGGCCTTGCCCCAGGCCCTGCGGTCCCGCAGTAAAGGGGCGGGCTCCGGCCTGAGGGCCAGGCGCGCGAATATGATGGCAAGAATCGCTTTCTCCATTCCGAGAAAGTTGACGAAGCTTGCGATTCCCAGCACGAGGGCCACGGTGGCGAAGGCGTACTTCTGCCCGAGCACGGCCGGCGTCTTCAATTCGATCTCGTCGGTGTTCATGGTTTTACTCCCGTTCGGTTTCAAGATGGACGTTTACTTTGAAAGGGTTCTCTCTCAGAAACGCGAATAACGATATTGCGATGATGACCGGAACCAGCTTGAAGAAAAGCTCGATTCGACGGTCGGGCACGAGCTCGAAAAGCTTGTACACGGCCAGCGACCCCGCGAGAAGGAGGAACGGATAAGGGACGGCTCTTTTTCGGGCCATGCTCTTCTCCGCGTCGAGGCGCTGCCTGATGAGCGGCCACAGATCATCCGTGGGTACCTGCCGTCTTTGAGAGTCGAGCAGGCTGTTGAGCCTTTCCATCTCGACACTTTCCGCGCGGCACTCCGCGCAAGAAGCCAGGTGAGCATCGATGACTTCAGGCGGCATCGATGGCGTTTGCCCGTCGCCCCCGGCCATGAGCTCTCTGCGTACGGATTCGCAAATCGGTTCAGGCATTGCATTTTCCTCAGTCTGCGTTGAAATTGAGCTGAGCCATCCTCTTGCGCAGCTTATTTCTGACATTGTAGAGGCGGCTCATAACAGTCCCCCGCGGGACCTCCAGCCTCTCGGCCAGCTCTTCATACGAGAGCCCGTCGAGATGCCGAAGAGTTATCAATTCGCGCTCCTCCGAAGATAGCTCCATCAGTGTTCTTTCGAGCGAGATACTCTCCTCGGGAGATAGAGAGCCGGGCTGCAGCAGGATCTCGGCGCTCTCCAGGTCATCGGTTTCGCGGCGCTTGCGGCCCGCCGCATACTTGTAGCAACAGTTTCTCAGGATCACGTAGAACCAGGGATAAAAACGCCTTGAGCCATCGAATCTCTTCAGGGCCTGGAACGCATTCAAGAAGGCTTCCTGGACGGCATCGAGAGCGTCTTCCCTGTTGCCGAGGATCGAGATCGCGTGCGCGATTGCCTGCCCTTGATATCTCCTGACGAGATGATGGAAAGCATCCGTGTCGCCCTCCCTGCATTTCCTGATCGCCGCCAAGTCTTCCATTATTTGCCTTCTCAACTATACGTATACAGGGGCGGGGCAAAATATTCACCGCGGGTCAATTATTTTTTTTTCAGAGGTTATCCGGAATGTGGATGGAAAGAGTTCCAGGGAGCGTGGGCGTCTCGCCCGCGCGCGCGAGAGGGCGCATTCGATGCTTTACCCGATGGCAAACGGCATCGATCAACTGGCATCGGGCGGGACGACGAGCACGGGGCAATTGGAGCCGGCCACGACCTGACGCGTGACGTCGTTCAGCTTGAAGAGCTTGCGCGACCCCGGCCCGTGGCCTCCGACTACTATGAGATCAAAAGCTCCTTCGGCCGCTTCCGCGAGAATTCCCGCGGCGGCAGTCTCTGCCTGCCGGTAGCGTATCTCCCCTTCGACGTCGAGGGATCTGAGAGTTCCCGCGGCGCGCTCCAGGTGGACCCTAGCCAGCGCACCGGGGAGATCGCTCCGGGCAGTGACGTAGAGCAGCGTGACGCTGGCTTTGAGGCGGCGGGCAAGACGCCCTCCAACCTGCACGTCGCTCTTGCCCGGCTCGCCCGCCGCCGTGCAGATGAGTATCTTCGACAAACTGCCGTGCTCCCCTTTCGCGACAAGCACGGGCACCCGCGATTGCTGGAGGACTTTTCCGATCAATGCGCCAAGGCCCTCCGTGCGCGCATCGGGGATGGAGAATCTTCTCTGCACCGGAGCGAGTATCACCATCTCGTAAGGGGTCTCCGCCTGTTCGCTTATGATCTGCTCGGCCGCGTCTCCATACCGCATGCGGAACTCGGCCTCGGACAGGTCGGAGTCCATGCGGCGCTTATGCTTTTCGCGCAGGGTTTCGGCGGCCTCCGGCCCGTCGGCGACGGCGAGCAGCGTCGCCGTCGCTTCGAGCTTCTCCATGATCTGCCTCGCGAGCTTGAGCGGCTCGGTCGAGCCGGAGAGGCTATCGAAGACCATCAGGCGGGGAACGGGCGGCCCGAGAATGTGCCAGCTCCGCAGGCTGACCCATACTTCCTTGTCGGTGAGCGGCTCGTCCGCCGGTACGATGGCGTCAAGGAGAAAGCCTTCCTCCCCGAAGGGGATCGGCGGGGCGATCTGGCGAGTCGCGGGCATGTGCGGCAGTCGCAGGGTCGCGCGCCGCGCCGCGCCGTTGAAGTTCTGCTCGATCACCGTTCCCCGGCCCAGCACGGCGGCCCCCTCGGGCGGCTCCTCCTTGCTCAAGATTACGTGCTCCGGGCGAATGAGCAGCTGCACTCTTGAGCCCTCTTCCCGGGGTATATCATCCGGGACCGGGAGCGAGAGCGCGTTGAAGCGAGCCTTACCCGAGGTGGCGGGACCGACGAGCACGGTGCCCGCTCCCAGGAACGTGGCAACGAAAGACGACTTCGGCCGGGCGTATAGTTGTTCGCCCTCGCCTACCTCTAACAGTCGCCCTCGCTCCAGCACGCCGATGCGATCCGCCAGCTCGAAGGCCTCTTCCTGATCGTGCGTCACGAGGATGGTGGCCACCCCCAGATTCTTTTGGATCTCCTTGAGGCTCCGCCTCAACTGGGTGCGGATCTTCACGTCGAGCGCGCCGAAGGGCTCGTCGAGCAGGAGCACGTTAGGCTCATAGGCCAGGGCGCGCGCGACCGCGACTCGCTGTTGCTGGCCTCCGGAGAGCTGGCTCGGCAGCCGGTTCCCGAGGCCCGCCAGCCCGACCATGTCGAGCAGTTGTTCGGTCTTCGCCTGGCGCTCCGCTTTCGGTCTCTTTCTAATCTTCAACCCGAAAGCTATGTTCTCCGCGACGCTCATGTGGTGGAAGATCGAGTAGTTCTGAAAGACCATGCCGGTCCCTCTCTGCTGCGGAGAGAGCGGCGTGACATCGCGCCCGTGCAGGAGAATGCGCCCGGCGTTCGGCCGCGCGAGGCCCGCGATCATCCTGAGAATCGTGCTCTTTCCGCTGCCGCTCGCGCCGAGCAGGACGAAGAACTCTCCGTCGCCCACTTCGAGCGATACCCTATCGACGATGAGCTGGGTGCCGTACCGCTTGACTATGTTTTCCAGGACAATTGACATCGAATTATGGCCTTAAGATAGATTCGCTTTTACGGGCGCGGATCAAGATCCAGGTGCTCCGCACGGGTAAACAGGGTCAGTGGCGCGTGCCTGCGCGCTTCTTAAAAAACTCCATCAGCATGAGGATCGTGAAGGAGATCAAGGCCAGGACCATAGCCATGGCGTAAGCTCCGACATAGTTTCGATCGTCGAGCGACCGGAAGATAAAGAGCGTGGATGTTTCGGTCAGTCCGCTCACGCCCCCGCTTACGACGAGCACGGCGCCGAACTCGCCGATGGCGCGTGCCAGAGTAAGCGAGATGCCGTAGAGCAAGCCCCATCGAATGGACGGGAGCGTCACGTGCCAGAACGCCTGCCAGGAATTTGCGCCCATCGTGTACGCGGCGTTCTCCTGCTCCGTGCCGATCTGCGCCAGCACCGGCATGACCTCGCGGACGACGAACGGCAAGGATACAAAAGTCGTAGCCACCAGCATGCCCGGCAGGGCAAATACAATCTTAATGCCCATCGCGTCCGCAATCCACGTAAACCACCCGTCTCGTCCGAACAGCAGGATCAACATCAGGCCCGCGATTACGGGAGATACCGCGAAGGGGAGATCGACGAGCCCGTTGATGAACTGCCTGCCTCTGAAATTGTCGCGCACCAGCACCCAGGCGATGCATACCCCGAAGACCGTGTTTATTACCGTGGCCCCGGCTCCAAGGAGCAGGGTCAGCTTGAGCGCGTTCAACGCATTATCGGTGCTGATCTCACGAAGGAAAGGGCCGACCCCCGTCGAAAGAGCCCCCCACAGGATCGAAAAGAGCGGCCCGACGAGCAGCACCGCCGCATACAAAACGACGATCGCGATCAATGCCCATTCCATCGGACTGTGCCGCCGCTTCGACATTTCGAGGCCTCCCGTCCCTATCTCTCTTCCCATTCCGCGGCAGTCGTCGGCTTCCTCTTCCGCTGAATCCAGTCGACCGAGATCATCAGGGTGAATGAGAGGGCGAGCAGCAGGGCCGACATCGCGCTCGCTCCCCGAACGTTCTGTGATTCGATCTGGCCGAACACATAGACCGGAGCCGTCAGGGTCCGCCCCGGAATGTTGCCCGCCACGATCACAATCGAGCCGAACTCGCCGATGGCGCGGGCGAAAGTGAGCAACGCCCCCGTGATTATCGCGGGTGAAATGGCCGGCAATACGATCCGGTAGAACGTCACCAATTTAGAAGCCCCCAGAGTGTAGGCGGCCTCTTCCTGGTCTCTCCGCATCTCCATCAACACGGGCTGAACCGTGCGGATGACGAAGGGATACGTCACGAGCAGCAGCGCGAGCACTATGCCGGGCGTGGCGAATATGACCTGGAAGCCGTGCCCTTCGAGCCACGCGCCCAGAGTCCCCTGCGGCCCGTAAAGGACGACCAGCATCACGCCCGTGACGAGCGTGGGTATCGCGAAGGGCACGTCCACGAGGCCGTTCAGGAAGCCTCGCGCCGGGAAGTCATAGCGCACAAGCACGTAGGCCGTGAGCGTACCCATAACCGCGTTGACGAGCGTGGTCGTCACGGCGGTAACCAGCGTCAGCTTGAGCGCCGCGTACCCGATCGGAGAAGCTATCTCGGACCAGAACAACGTGATGCCGTCTCTGAGCCCGTGGTGGAAAATGGCCGAAAGCGGCAGGACGATCATTACGGCGAGGTATGAGATCGCCACGTACCGCACGCCCCACCGGCCCCACGGTCTGACGGAGGGGGCATTTGCAGGCGTTTCCGCCTCACTCGGATTCGCTAGTCTGACGCTCATTTTGAAGAGTGTAGCTCCTCGTACATCTTCGAGTAGATGCCCTGCGGGCCATAGATCTCCTTGATCACCCTGTCCCATCCGCCCAGGTAGTCTATTTTCCAGAGGTCCTCGACCGAAGGGTACTCGGCCTTGACTTCGTTTGCCACGGCCGCATCGATCGGCCGCAGCCCGTATTTCGCGTATGCGCGCTGCGCGTCGGGAGTGAAGAGGAATTTCACGAACGCCTCGGCAACGTCGCGAACTCCATGCTTGTCGACGTTTTTGTCCACCAGCGCGACAGGGTTTTCGATCAGGATCGTGGACCTCGGAACCACGTAGTCGTACTTCTGGCCGGACTGGCGGCCCACCAGAACCTCATTCTCGTAAGTGACCGCAAGATCGCCGACTCCCTTTTCAAAATTCGTGATCGATTCGCGAGCGCCTTTGTCCATGATCGAGACGTTCCGGAAGACGCCCTTAAGAAAGTCCTGCGCGGCGGCCTGATCATCCTTCGGAACGCCCGCATAACCTCTCAAGGCCGCGCCGTACATGGCATTGATATTCCACATCGCGCCGCCCGAGGTCTTCGGGTCGGGCGTGAGTATATTGAGCCCCTGCGCCGTCAGATCGGGCCAGTCCTTTATGCCTTTCGGGTTCCCCGGCCTGACGGCGATGACCACTATCGAGGTGCTCACCATGCCGCCATTCGGCTGAGACTTCCAGTCATGCGTAATCAAGCCCGCCTCCGAAATCTTGTCTATGTCCCCCGCGAGCGACAACGCGGCTATATCGGCTTCAAACCCTCCGATGATGGCCCTCGCCTGCGCGCCGCTCCCCTGGTATGACTCCTGAAACTCCACGTCCTGACCCGCCTTCTCTTTCCAGTATTTCTGAAAAGCAGGGATGAGAGCTTTATTGTAGGCTTCGCGTGGAGTAGTGTAGCCGCCCAGAATCAGGGTAACCTTATTGCCCGCAGGCCCGGAGGGCGACCCGCAACCCTGGAACGTGGAAGAGGCCGTAATGGCCGCCAGGGCCATGCCTATCGTGATCCACGCTCTGGTCCTGATTCTCACTCTTTTCCGCATATGGTTTCGCTCCATTTCATCTTCCCGCCGGCCCACACGAAATTCGCGGGTGTTATTCGGATAAACCCTGCCTGTTTGCTGATAGGCAGGAAGTCACCTTCTTCCTGACTCACGGATTACAGGTGCCGGACCGGGTCCGGCTTTAACAACAGCATATATTGAGCGGTTCGGTATTTTTGGAGACGCTTAGTAAATTGACGGTAAATAGCCGGAAGGGTGCGCAGAGAGAGGCCACGTGAGCCGTCGCTAGAGGCGGTTCACTGTGATGACGAGTTGTAACGGTTTCCCACTCCATAAGCGCGAGACAGAAGGGGCGAAGCATAAGCCCTCGCCTTTTATATTCAGTCGCGGCAGGATTGCCCTTCCTTAATAAGCCTACGAGGTTAGCTGACGGGCTCGGACTGGAAGTGTCCTACGAAAAGGGTCCGGTTCGACCGGGCTCTTTTCGATACGCCCCACGCCCCGCGATTCGCGGGGATTTGGTTCCCCCGTGTTGTCTGTGGCGGGTCAATACCCGCTCCGCAGACGACTTCGGCAGACAGATTATCAACTGTTGAGTTCCAGGCTAATGCGCGCTCTACATTGCTGCTTGTCGCGATTAATTTCCGCTCGAACTCCTGGTAACGCAACACGGATTTAATAACCTACATCCTTGCGATCTGTCAACAGAGGCTCAAGAAAATAGCTCTCGACTGAAGGAAAGAACGGCTCACGGGCGGGAACGAAGCGGCGTGCCCGATCAGGAATCGGAAGCCTCATTCGTAGCGCAGGGCGACCATCGGATCGACCCTCGTAGCCCGCCGCGCGGGCAGGTAGCTTGCGACCGCCGACACGCAAATGAGCAGCAGGGCGATGCCTCCATAAATGCGCGGATCGAGCGCGCTCACTCCATATAGCTCGCTTGCGATCACGCGGGTCACGAGGGCGGAGATCACGATGCCGATCGCGATCCCGATAAGCGCCAGCCTCAAGCCTTCGCCCAGGACCATTTGAAATACGTCCGCGGGCCGCGCGCCCACGGCCATCCGAACCCCTATCTCATGGGTCCTCTGGCTGACCGAATACGAGATCACGCCGTAGATTCCGATCGATGCCAGGGCGAGCGCGATCAATCCGGCAAGGGTCACGAAGGTGGAGATCTGCCTTTCAGTGGCGAGCAGTTGCCGGGAGTGCTCGGAAAGAGTCCCGGCATTGAAGACCGGCAAGTCGGGGTCCAGCGCGCGCACTTCGCGCTTCACCGCTGCGAGCAGGGCCTGCCCGTCCGCGCCGCCCTTGACCACCAGCATCATCTCCGGCAAATAATTCTGCGAGACAGGCAGGTATATCGACGGCACGGCTTTACCGGAGAAGCGGTCGTTTGCATCCCTGACGACTCCGACCACCTGCAAAAACGCGCCGTTTTTTCCCTCATAGTTCTGAGTTCGGAGGCGCTTGCCGGAAGGGCTCTCCCCGGGCCACGAGGTTCGGGCCATCGTCTCGTTCACCATCACGACCCCCGGAGCCCCGCTCCGGTCGTCGTCATTGAATTCCCGGCCCTGAACCACCGGAAAGCCCATCGCCGTGAAATAACCGGCGCTCACCGTCTGCGCGCTGACTCGCGTTGGAGACTTACCGCCCGGCCGGTCATTCCCTTCCACCTGAACTCTTACGTCGCCGCTCGTGCCGCTGATCTGCACGGAATCGGCCACCCCGGCCGATTCCACGCCGGGAACGTCTCGCACATTTTCGAGGAGGCTACTATAGAACCGGGTTCCCCGCGCTTCCGTGTATCCCTGATCTCCGGGCGCCACGGAGAGCAGCAGAATATTCCGGTCATCGGGGATGGATTTACCGGCAAGCTGATTGAGTGTTGCCATTACAAAAAGTGCCGAGAGTATCAGAAGGACCAGCGACACCGAAATCTGTGAGATCGCGAGCCCGCTTCTCAGTCTCGACCTCCGGTACCCGGCCGAATGATCTCCCTCTTTGAGGGCGGAGATCAGGTCTACCTTCGTGGCTTGAAGAGCCGGGGCCAGGCCGAACATTAGCCCCGTCATAAACGAGAGCCCGAGAGTATAACCCAGAACCCGCAGATCGATTCCAATGTCGAGCCGCAGGAGGTCTTCGCCGGGCGCGCCCATTGAAATAAGCATCCATATCAGATCGGTCGCCCAGAGAGACAGGAGGAGGCCGGCCCCGCCGCCCGCCAGCGAAAGCAGGAGGCTCTCCGTCACCAGCTGCCGGACAAGGCGCGCGCGGCCCGCTCCCATCGCGAGCCTGACGGCTATCTCTCTCTTACGGGCTCCCGCGCGCGCGAGGAGAAGATTGGCAACGTTCGCGCAAGCTATCACCAGGATCAACGAGACGACGATCATCACCGCTAAAGCGGCGAGCAAATCTTCACCCCCGGAGCGAAGACGGTTCAGCTCTCGCACCTCGAAATCTCCCAGCGGTGTCCTTCTCTTGTAAGCCGACGCGAGTTGGTCGGCGAGCGCGGACATCTCTGCCTGAGCCCGGTCGATGCCTGTCCCCTCCTTTAAGCGCCCGACTACAGTCACGGAGGCGAGCTCTCTGCCGGTTAAGGCTTCTTTCCCCTCGGAGCTTAACTGAGCCTCCATGCTCCTCGGAACCCACACGTCTCTTCTCTTCCCGGAATCGAGCCCGCCGAACCCTTCGGGCGCGACTCCGACGATCGTGAATATCCGTCCATTGAGCTTGAGCGTGCGGCCCGGAACTCGCGGGTCGGCTCCGAAGCGGCTCTGCCAGAAGCCGTATCCGAGCACGGCGACCGGATGTTCGCCGGGACCCCGGTCGTCTTCCGAGAGTATCGTTCTACCGACAAGCGGATCGATGCCAAGCACGGAAAAGTAATTGCCGGAGACAAGCGAGCCGCGCACCCTCTCCGGCTCTCCTTCGACGTTAATGCTGAAGGTCGCGTCGCGCGTGGAGAGCAGGCCGTCAAAGGCCGTCGCGCGCTGACTGAGATCGAGGTAATCGGGGTAGGATATGGGGAAAGGAGTGCCGTCATGCCTCTCCCCCACGACGACCAGCCCCTCGGAATCTTCGATGCCGGAAACGGGGCGCAACACGGAGGCATTGACAAGGCTGAAAACGGCCGTGTTGGTTCCGACTCCGACGGCCAGAATCAGGACGGCCAGCAGAGTAAAGCCCGGGCTCTTTGAGAGGGTCCGAATTCCATAGCGAATGTCTTCAAGCATGGCTCACCCGTTTCCCTTAAGTTTTCGCCTCGTAACAGCAACCAACGACCCGAAGCCGTCTTTTGTTTTGTAAAATCTCAAGAAGGCCGCGCCTCTTGCTAACTCACCGCGACTTAACCACAATATGAGCGCGCCCGGAAATCGTTGAAGCCATGTAAGGTCAGGCCCCGCGCGGGAAGACATACCGGATGAAGATCAGCGCGACAGTCATCACATTAAACGAGGAGCGAAACATACGTGCCGCTCTGGAATCGCTTTACTGGGCCGACGAGATAATAGTGGTGGACTCAAACAGCACGGACCGGACGGTGGAGATAGCGCGGGAATTTACCACCGAGGTGCACGTTCGCCAGTGGCCCGGCTATTCCGCTCAAAAGACCTTCGCCGCCGAAGTCGCCCGCCACGACTGGATTTTCAACCTGGACGCGGATGAGCGAGTCTCTGACGAGCTGGCCGGCGAGCTGCTGGCTCTCAAGGAGAATGACGATCCTCCAGCCGCCGGATACGAGATGCCGAGGGCAACTTTCTATCTCGGGCGTTGGATAAAACACGCGGGCTGGTACCCCGACTTCAAGCTGAGACTCTACGACCGCAGGCGCGGGCGCTGGAAGGGAGACTACGTGCACGAATCCGTCGAGGTCGATGGACCGGCCGAGCGGCTCTCCGGAGAGATACTTCATAAAACGGTCGAAAGCGCGTCCGAGCATCATCTGAGGATGGATAAATACACGACCCTCGCCGCGCTGGAGCTTCACGCGCGGGGCAGGCGCGCCTCGGCATCTTCGATCCTGATTTCGCCTGTCGTGGCCTTCATCCGATCCTATTTTCTCAAGCTCGGATTTCTCGACCGCGTGCCCGGGCTGGCCATCTCCCTCTTCGCGGCGCATTACGCCTTTCTTAAACAGTTGAAGCTCTGGGAGCTGTCGGCGACCGAGAAAGCGAAGGCCAGGGCGGCGAAGGGATAAGGGCGCGTGACCGGGCCGGAGATCGAGCCCGCTCCGCATCACCGGCCCGAATCTAGCGCGGGCTCCCGCTCTTTCAGCACGTCGAGGTAAAGGGCCTCGATCTGGTCGATCACATGATCACGCCCGAACCGGGAATATACGTCCCGCTGGCCGCTGGCCCCCAGCCTCTCTCGCAGGGGCGCGTCGGAAAGGAGCCAGTTCAGCTTGTCCGACAGGGCCTTTGCATCTCTGGGCGGAAAGAGCGCTCCCGTGTGGCCGTCTCTTATGATCCTGGCGATCGCGGGAATATTTGAAGCCACCACCGGCTTGCGCGCCGCCATGGCTTCGATCGTTACAAGAGAGAACCCTTCGTCCCAGGAGGGCACTACCACGACATCGACTGCCGCGAGAAGCGTCGGCATATCGCGAACGAAGCCTGTGAACCGGACCTTGTCGCCCAGGCCGAGGGCCATGACGAGCCTGCGCAGCTCGGCCGTAAAATGGGAGCCTTCCGAGTTCTCTTCGCCCACGACGAGAAACAGCACGTCCGACCGCGTCTGCAAAACCCGGCTCGCCGCGCGAAGAAACTCCTCCTGACCCTTCGCGGGCGTGATCTGTCCGATGCAGGCGACGGCAAGATTGGACCTGATCTGAAACGCGCTCCGGGCCTGATCGCGGTCGCCGAGCTGGAACCGCGCCGGGTCGATCCAGTTGGGAATAGCCGTGACCCGCTCCGGCGGCAATCCCAACCGCTCGATGATAGAATCGCGCACGCCGTCAGAAACGGCGATGATCGCCCCCACGTCTTCAAGCAGCCAGCGATAGAGCGGGTTACGTTTTAGCGGGAGGTAGTGGTGCCTGGTCAGCACGAGCCGGGCTCTGGGCGCTTTGCGGCATGCCATGGCGGCGACAAGGTAATCTCGCCCCACGTGGGCGTGGACGATGTCGATCCCATGATGCCTGATAATGTCCACGATTGCGGAGACCGACTGAAGGTCCAGGGAATTTCTCAGAGGCATCTCGTGCCAGCTCGTTATCACTCCGTTGAGCGGCGCGCGGAGAGGGCTGTTCGGCCTTACCGCCAGGTAGACGGCGTGCCCGCGTTCCGAGAGCGCGCGGACGAGGTCCGCGACGTGCACCTCTCCGCCTCCCATGTCGGTCGCCGAGCAAACCTGGAGTATCTTCATAAATTTCTTTCGCGAACCGGAGCGGCCGGGGCCGCGCTTGACAATAGCGCGCCGCGCTAATTTAATCCAGAGGATCGTTTATGGCAAACTGAAAACCTGAGGACAAGACAAGGAAAGAATGGAAAACCTCCCCTCGTATTTCATCGGATTCGCGGTCTTCTTCCTGGGATTGATAATAGGCAGCTTTTTGAACGTGGTGATCTACCGCCTGCCGCTCGGTGAATCGGTCGTCTTCCCGGGCTCTCATTGCCCCGGCTGCAATACCGACATCAAGGCGTACGATAATATCCCCGTGATCAGCTACGCCATTTTGGGAGGACGCTGCCGGAACTGCGGTATCGGGATTTCGATGATCTATCCGGCGGTGGAGATGCTGGTGGGAGTCCTCTACCTTCTTCTCTACTTGAAAGACGGGCCGAGCCCCTTGCTGCCGGCCGACATCGTCTTTGTCTCCTTGATCGTGCCCCTGGTATTTATAGACCTGAGGCACAAGATCCTGCCGAATGCGATAACCTATCCCGGACTCGTGCTGATGATTATCCTGCGATTGGTCGCGCCCGACCCCATTGTCATCGAGGCGACGCGCGCCACGTGGCACCTCGCGGATTGGCCTGTCTGGGCCGTTTCGCTCGCGGGCAGCGCCCTCGGAGCCGCGGTCGGCGGAGGGAGCCTCTGGCTCGTGCGCGAGGGCTATTTCAGGCTCCGGCGCGTCGAGGGCATGGGACTGGGCGACGTTAAGATGATGCTGATGGTCGGCGCGTTCCTCGGCTGGCAGCTCACTCTGCTTACTATATTCCTCGCATCGCTTCTCGGCTCGCTGATCGGCATTGGGCTCATCTCGATGCGCGGTGGTAGCATGAAAATGGAGATTCCTTTCGGGGTCTTCCTCGGCCCGGCCGCGATTATATCTCTATTCGCGGGCCAGCCTTTGATCAAGTGGTATATAGGATTCTTCAACTGAATCTCCGGGGAAATTATGAAAGCCACCAATATGGAAGCCATGAAAAAGATACTCTCAGCCTCGATGGGCATCGCCCTTTGCGCGATGTCATTTCCCGCCGCTGCTCGCGCCGCGTCCCGCGAGCCTGTTCGCGCAAGGCACGGCATGGTCGTGTCGGTGAGCGAGATCGCCTCCCGGGTCGGCGTCGAAACGATGCGACGAGGAGGCAATGCCATAGACGCCGCGGTCGCGGTCGGGCTGGCCCTGGCCGTGACCTGGCCCGAGGCAGGCAACATCGGAGGCGGGGGGTTCATGCTCATCCGCCGGGCGGACGGGCGCGCCGAAGTAATCGATTACCGCGAGCGAGCGCCCCTCGCCGCGACCGGGGGCATGTACCTGGACAGAGACGGCAACGTCATCGACAAGGCTTCTTCGGTCGGATACCGGGCTGTAGGGGTACCTGGAACTGTCGCGGGGCTGGCGCTCGCCCTCAAGCGGCACGGCAAGCTGAGCTGGCAGGATGTTGTAGAGCCTGCGCGAAGACTCGCCGCCGAGGGCTTCCCGGTCAGCCAGTACCTCGCCCGCGGAATGCGCGAGAAGGCCGACCTCATCTCGAAGCACCCGGAGACGCGAAGGATCTTTATACGCGACGGGAAGTACTATGAGGAAGGCGAGCGATTCGCCCAGCCCGAGCTCGCCGCCACGCTCGCCCGGATGAAGAAGGACGGCCCGCGCGAGTTTTACGAGGGAGAGACCGCCCGCCTCATAGCGAAAGACATGAAAGAGAACGGCGGGCTGATCACGGCACGCGACCTCAAGGAATACGAGCCGACGATTCGCGAGCCCTTGAGGGGCAATTATCGCGGGTACGAGATCCTGACCGTGCCCCCTCCCTCGTCGGGCGGGATCGCGATCATACAGACGCTCAACATGCTCGAGCGGCACGACCTGAAAGAGCTGGGCTTCGGCTCATCGCAAACCCTGCACCTCCTGATCGAATGCTTAAAGAGAGCATTCGCCGACCGCTCCGAATACGTCGGCGACCCGGACTTCGGCAAGGTCCCGGTCAAGGGCTTGATATCCAAGAAATACGCTGAAGAACTGGGAAGGACCATCGACCCCGACCGCGCGACTCCGAGCGAGAGCCTGCGCGCGGGCAAGCCGTCCGAGTACGAATCGACCGAAACCACACACTTCACCGTCGCGGACCCCGAGGGCAACATCGTCTCGAACACATATACGATCAACGAGCTTTATGGCTCGGGCGTCACGGCAAGGGGCACGGGCATTCTCCTCAACAACGAGATGGACGATTTCACTGCCAAGCCGGGCGTGCCTAATACCTGGGGATTGATCCAGACCGACGTGAACGCGATCAGGCCGCGAAAGCGCCCCGTCTCCTCGATGACTCCCACGATGGTCTTGAAGGACGGCAAGCCTTACCTTGCGCTCGGCAGCCCGGGCGGCGCGACCATAATTAGCTGCGTGCTCCAGGTCATTATCAACGTCCTCGACTTCGATATGGACGCGCAGCAGGCCGTGGATGCACCCCGTTTTCATCACCAGTGGTTTCCTGATAAAGTGCGATGGGAGCCGTTCGGGATCAACCGGGACGCGCGGCTGGCTCTCGAAAAGAAAGGGCACGTCTTCAACGAAACGCCGGGCTACACGAAGCCGATAATGGGCGACGTGCATATAATAATGATCGACCCGAAGACGAACATGCGGGTGGGAGCCGCCGACCCCCGCAGGGGCGGAGTTGCGCAGGGATTTTGAACCGTGATGACAATAGACGAACAGATCGCATACCTGAAGAAAGGCACCGTTGACTGCATTCCCGAAGACGAGCTTCGCCGCAAGCTGGAGCGCTCGGCCCGAACGAACGTGCCCCTCCGGGTCAAAGCGGGCTTCGACCCCACGGCCCCCGATATCCACCTCGGCCACACGGTCCTGATCCGAAAGATGCGCCACTTTCAACAGCTCGGCCATACCGCGATATTTCTGATCGGAGACTTCACGGGAATGATCGGAGACCCTTCGGGCAAATCGGCCACCCGGCCTCCCCTCACCCGCGAGCAGATCGTCGAGAACGCGGAGACGTACAAGCAGCAGATATTCAAGCTGCTGGACCCCGAGACGACCGAGATACGATTCAACCGCGAATGGTTCTCCGAGTTCACAGCCGACGACT
>DATLMR010000362.1:0-18335 GCA_035537555.1 Blastocatellia bacterium | reverse complement strand
CTCGCCCTCTTACGAGGTGATCATTTATGCCGATGAGAATTGGAACGGAGATGCCCGAGCTCGCGGGCGCGACCGCGTGGTTCAACAAGCCGGGAGCCGTGGCGGCGGAAGACGCAAAAGGGCACCCGACCCTCGTGCACTTCTGGTCCGTGAGCTGCCACATCTGCAAGGAGAACATGCCGCGCGTCTCCGATTGGCGCGAGAAGTATAAAGAGGAAGGATTGCGAGTGATCGCCGTCCACATGCCGCGATACCCGGCCGACACGGACGAGGGCGCGGTGCGCGAAGCCATCGAAAAGTTCAACATCACGGAGCCGTGCGCCGTGGACAACGAGCACAAGCTGCGCGACGCGTTCAAGAACGATCAGGGATTCGTGCCCGCGTATTACCTGTTCGACGGAGAAGGCAAGCTGAAGAGCTTCGCCGCGGGCGAGCGCGGGCTGGACCTGCTATATTCCGCGATGAACCGCGTGCTGGCCGCTCCAGCCTCGAAGTAGGAAAAGCGGGACTCGACCCGATGAAGCGGGTCGAGTCCCGTCCCTCCTTTTTCCGGTCATATAATAAGCGTGGCGTCGCCGTAGCTGTAGAATCGATACCCTTGCTCGATGGCGTGGCGGTAAGCGTCGAGTATGAGAGGCTTCCCCGCGAAGGCCGCGACCAGCATCAATAGCGACGAGCGCGGCAGGTGAAAATTCGTAATCAGCCCGCCCAGCGCCCGAAACTCGAATCCAGGATATATGAACAGGTCTGTCGTCGCGAGCGACGCGGGGGCCACGCGGCCCGCCTCCGGCTGCTGCCCCGGCTCGCGAGCCCCCACCCGGCAGGCCGATTCAAGCGCGCGAGTCGTCGTCGTGCCCACGGCCAGGATGCGCCGCTTTTCGACCAGGGCCCGGTTTATTCGCGCCGCCGCGCCGGGGCTGATGGAGTAAACTTCCGGCTCGACCCTGTGGTCCTCGACGCGCTCAACCCGCACGGGCTGAAAGGTTCCATACCCGACGTGCAGGGTGATCTCCACTATCTCGACCCCTCGCGCTCGAAGGCTTTCGAGCAGGCGCGGGCTGAAATGGAGCCCGGCGGTCGGGGCGGCTATCGCGCCGCGCTCGCGCGCGAAGATGGTCTGGTACCGCTCGACATCTAGCCGGTCGTCCTCATCTCGCCTGATGTAAGGAGGGAGGGGCGTGCGCCCGATCTCGTCGATTAAACGGTCGAGCTCCTCGTCGCTCCCCGCGTCGAACCGGACCACGCGCCGACCGAGCTCGCGCCGCTCGATCACTTCGGCCCTGAGCTTGCCGCCCGCAAACTGCGCGCGCGCGCCGGGAAGCAAGGCCTTCCCCGGCCGGACGAGCGCCTCCCACACGAGCGGCTCGACTCGCCGCACGAGAAATATTTCGACCCTTCCTCCCGGCTGCTCCCCGCTTCTCAAGCGATTGCCGATCAGCCTCGCCGGAAAGACGCGAGTGTTATTGAGCACGAGCACATCGCCCGGCGCGAGATAATCCGGCAGGCGCGCGAAGACCGTGTCGTGGAGCGTCTGCTTCACGCGGTCGATCACGAGCAGGCGGGAGAGGTCGCGGCTGGCCTCGGGCTCCTGGGCGATAAGATGCTCGGGCAATTGGAAATCGAAGTCGGATACGCGCATATTGAGAAACAGCGGCCGGGCGTCTACGCCGAATCCCTACTCATCGACAGGCACTACCTTTTCGCCTGACCCCGCCCCACCCACGCCGGCCTCCTGTCCTCCGGCCTCTTCCCGTGCCACTTGCAGGTTGCCGGAGCTGCCGTCGGCCTTTCTGTAGGATGCCTTGAAGAGGTGGTCCCGATGAAGCAGGGCCGTGAACTGCGCCCCATACAACATGATCACGCTTGAAAGATATACCCACGAGAGGATGGCAACGCCCGCGCCTATAGACCCGTACAGCAGGTCGTAATGGAAGTAAGGCAGCAGGTAAGCGAACCCGAACTTCGCGCCTTCCCAGAGCACGCCCGCGATGCACGCGCCCAGCAGCGCTTCCATCAGCGGCACTTTAGTGTTCGGCAAAAGCTTATAGAGGGCCGTGAAGAGGAGTATGGTCACGGCCACGCTCGCCAGGACGAATACCAGCTGCCACACGTAATCTCCGAAGGTCGCGACGAGGGGGCCCATCCTGATCGGTATCTTCTCCGCGGCGGCTCGAACGCCGGAAACGAACGCGGTGAAGAGGGCCGAGGCTCCGAGCAACGCCCAGACCAGGCTCATCACCGCGAAATTCACCGCCCGCCCGTGCAGGAAAGACCTCGGATAGGTGCCCCAGATCCGATTCAGAGCCTTCTCGATGACGGTAAACATCCAGGAGGCGGCCCAGAGCATCACGATCAGGCAGCTCATCACGACTCCCGTCGAGATGCCCGTGATCGATTCGAGGTTCTTGCGGACAAAGACCTGCGCGCCCGGAAGGAAGGCGAGCACCTGCCCGAGGATGTACTTCTCGACCGTCGCGCCTCCGTAAACAGAGCTGCCGATCTTGAGCAGCAGAAGGAGAGTCGGAAAGAGCAGGAGCATGGAGAAATACGAGACCGCCGCGGCCGAGGTCGTCAGGTCGTTATCCATGAACGAAAAGAAGCTTCGCGTGAAAATCTTTCGTGTGGAGGCTTTCGTCATCATCGCGTCTGTGCCCGCTTCCGTCCGGCCGCGCCCGCTCGCGCTCTTCATTGATTCTAAGTGGTCGGGTGTTTAAAGGCAAAGCAGTGTCCGGCGGGAGCCGCGCGGGCCGCGATAGGCGCATCGAAAGCCATACGGCCCATGAGCGGGCGGCCCGGTCGTTTCGCGCCGCGAAGAGCCGTGCTAAAATCTCGCGGTACTCTTCGGAAATCCACGAAATTGCCATGCAAAGGTTCGATATTGCCATCATCGGAGGCGGCATAATGGGCGCGGCGACGGCCTGCGAGGCGGCGCGCTCCGGCGCGCGAGTGGCGCTCATCGATCAAGGCTCCATGCCTAACCCGCGCGCCGCCTCCACGGATCACTCGAAAGTCTTCAGGTTCGCTTACCCTGATCCGCTCTACGCCGGCATGGCCCTCGACGCTCTGGAGCTATGGCGGCAGCTGCAAGAAGAGACGGGCGCCCTCATGATGACCCGGACCGGCTTGCTGCTGCTCGGGCAGACGCGGCCTTCAATCGAGACCCGCACCCATGAAGTGCTTCGCGCGCTCGGGGTCGAAGCATTGCTGATGGGAAAGGACGAGGTGGCCGAGAGGTATCCGCAGTTCGATCCCGGCTCTTTCTCTTACGCGGTCTTCGATCCGAGCGGAGCGATACTGCACGCGGAATCATGCGTGCGCGCTCTGGTAGAGCTTGCGCGCGGGCGCGGCGTCCATATCTTCGAGAACAAGGAGGCGGCCGGCATCGAAAAGAAGGCACGCGCGGGCGGCCTGGAGATCACATGCCTCGACGGAGAGCCGGTCGCCTGCGCTCGATTGCTTGTCGCATCCGGCCCGTGGACGCGAATGCTTTTGCCCGAGCTTTCGGGAGTGCTCGCGACGACGCGGCAGGAGACGGTCTATTTCGAGCCGCCGGAAAGCGCGGCCCTTCTTCGCTCGTCGACAGCGGAAGGGCGGGAGGCGCGGGCTCAAAAAGAGACCGATTTCGACATCGACCGCTTTCCGATATTCATATCTTTCGACACCGGATTCTACGGGTTCCCGGCTCACCACGAGGGCGCGGTGAAGATCGCCAATCACAACAAGGGCGCCACGTCCGGCCCCGAGTCTCTCGACGAGCCTGTGGGAGAGGGCGCGATTCGGAGCTGCCGTGAGTTTTTCTCGCGGCACATCCCGGCGCTCGCCCGCGCGCGCGTTCGAGAGGCTCGCGTCTGCCTCTACAACAACACTCCCGATGACGACTTCATCATCGACTGGCATCCTGAGATGGAAGGCGTGTTGATAGCGACCGGCTTTTCCGGGCACGGGTTCAAGTTCGGCCCGGTCATAGGAAGAACCTGCGCGGAGCTTCTGCTTTCCGGGCGGACGCCTTACGAGCTCGAGCGGTTCAGCCTGAAGCGATTCGGGTGAGGCGGGAAGCGCGTGACCGGCAGGCGGTTGCCCGTCACGCGCGATTCGGCTATCTCTTCCTGGGCGACTTCCACGAGAGGGCCGCCGCGAGCGCGCGAGCCTCGCGAGGCATGGGGACGGTTTCGCCGAAAAGTATCTCGCTCGGGTCCATCTCTTTTTCATAGAAATCGCGATTGTCGTCCTTATCCTGCTTGACCACCGCGCCGTTGAGCGTGATACCCGCGAAGAGGCCCTTGGCGCGCGAATACGTGAGTATCTTCGCGTCCAGTCTAATGTTGGTTTCGGCCGACGCCTGCCGCCCGACCGGCCCGGCCGCGGCCGAGATGTCGGCTCCCACGGTGAACTTGTCACCCAGGAGCTTCTCCATGCCCTCGCGGTTCATGATGAGCATCACGAGGTCGATTTGCTGAAACCCGATCTGAAGCCCGACGCTGCCGCCTTCGACCGTTATGAACGAAGGGGCGCTCCAGCTCTTGTTGGCTTTGCGGCACATCACGACGCCCTTGCCGTAACGGCCTCCGATGCCGAGGCCGCCTTTCTTGAGACCCGGCACTATGGCTATGCACGCGGCCCTGTCGAGCAGGTCTTCGGGCACGCCCTTGTCCGGAGTCTTCATTATTTCGCTGAAGACTTCGGTCGCCCTCTGAAGGCGCTGCACTTCGTCGGAGCGCTTGACGCCGGGACCGGCGAGCGCGGTCGCCGAGGTGACGAGCGCCAGTGAAACGGTCAGGAAAATTTTCATATCGTTCTCCGTGTTGTAAGATCCTTCGCCCGAGCGGCGAAAGATTCATAAGCGCACGAGCTACCCGCGGCTTTGGCCGGCGCGGACCTTCGGCATCTCTTTCTCGAAGATGTAGCCCAGCGATTTATAGACGAGCTTTGCCGTGAGAAAATCGGGGGCGTTATTGCCGGGCGTCGGCGCGAGCTCGGTCACGTCCATGCCGACGATGTTTCGCGCGCGGGCCGCCGCTCGGATGATTCCGAGCGCGTCGTACCACCCGAGGCCGCCCGGCTCGGGCGTGCCCGTGGTCGGCACGAGGCTGGGGTCGAGCCCGTCGATATCTATGGTCAGATAGACGTTCTCCGTGAGATGGGACAAGGCTTCTTCATACCAGTCGGTTCGCCCGACCACGTCCCTCGCCCAGAATATCTTCGTGGGCGTATGGGGGAGGCGCAGGGCCTCGGCCTCAGAGATCGACCGTATCCCGACCTGGACGGCAGGGCATACCTCGACCGCGCGGGCCATGATCGAAGCGTGCGAATGCGGCGTCCCGTCATAAGTTTCGCGAAGGTCCGCGTGCGCGTCGATTTGAAGGATGGAGAGGTTTTCGACGCGGCGGCCGAGCGCGCGGATCACGGGCCCGCTGATGGAGTGCTCGCCTCCGAGCATCACGAGGAGCTTTCCGCTGTCGAACAGGTCTCCGGCCCGGCGCTCTATCTGCTCCATCATCGCACCGGGCGGGTCGAGGACGGGCAGCTCGGGCAGAGTGTGTATGCCGAGCTTATAGACGGAGCCGTCCACTTCGTCATCATAAAGCTCCATGTTGCGCGAGGCTTCTATAATGGCGCGCGGGCCGTCGGCCGCGCCGTGACCGTAGCTGACGGTCCCTTCGTACGGCACGGGCCAGACGAGAATCCGCGCCCGCTCGTAATCGCTGTATTCGGGCTCGTCTATGCCTCCGAAGTTGAAGGGCAGGAACTCTGATTCGCTCATCAGCTTAGAGTTTAGAAGGAAGGATGGCGTGTGACAAGCGGCATGCGGAGCCGAGGCTCCGCATGCGGCCGTCGGAGTCTCTAAGCGAAGTTGACTGAAAGTTCGCGTCCGAAGTTGAACTGCGGGCGGCGGCGCTGCTTCAGCGCTTTGGTGCCGGTCTGCGAGAGCGCGGTCACCAGTATCGGCATGGCTATGGTCGGGTCGCAGAGGACCGAAACGGTCTTGGCGTCTTTCGCCACGCGGCCCCAGGTCTGCGCCTCTTCGAAGCTGCGCCCGGAAGTCGCGCTGCTTTCGGGCAGCTCGAGGCCGATCTGCAGGGCGTACTTATGGCCGCGGATCGACTGTTTGATTATGGAGGCCGTCACTTCCGTCTGGTGGACGAAGCTCTTGGGCGTGCCCCCTCCGAACAGGACCACGGCGGTATTTACGGAGCGAGCCATGACCTGCCCGGCTTCGACCACGTCTTGAATGATGTCGAACTGGAACGGGTTCTTTCGGTTTATGCGCGAAGTGGCGATGCCCACGGCGATGGCGGAATCGGCCACGCCCGGGCAGTAGATCGGCACCTTCGCTTTGTAGGCCGAAGTCAGGATGCCGTCCTCGGTCGCTATCTCCGCCAGCTCCCGCCCGAGCAGGTGGAGAAACTCGCGGGTGGAGTAGGGGCGGGAGTGATCGACCGTGTTAGCGAAATTGCCCACCCATTCGTCGGCCTCGCGGTATTCGTGGTCGCTCGCGAGCGTGTCGTAAAAGCGGCCCACCTGCGCCTCCTGGAGCTCGGTGTCGTTGACGTCGAGAGGGGCCTGGTAGTGGTAGCGGCCCAGCGTTTCGTGGAGGTCGTGAAAGAGGTTGGCGCCCGTTGCGACCACGACGTCGACGTAATGGTTCTTAATCAGGTAGGAGATCAGCCTGCGCATCCCGGCCGCGACGAGAGCCCCGGACAGTCCCATAAAAACGGTGGCATTGTCCGACAGCATGTCGAGCCAGAGGTTATGCGCGTCGGCGAGCGCGCGCGCCTGAAAACCGGCGCCCTCCATCTTCGTCAATAACCCTGCCACGGAGCGGTCCCGGTCTATCTGGATGGGGCGTGTGGGGGTGGTTAAATATTTCGTGCTCTTTTGTTTCCTCATCATTGTGGTATTAGCCCTCGCAGGTTTCAGGTAACGGGGGGCGAATAGAAGAACCGGGAAAAGGGCGCCAGTTGCCGCCGTCCCTCTCCTGTGCCTTACAAATTGCCACCCGCCACCTATTCAAGATATGTATATCGGTTGATATCGTTTTCGTAATCTTTGATCAGCCCGTCGGCCTGTTCCCGGGTCAGGTGACCGGCCTTGACTCGCGCATCCACCAGGCGGCCGAAGCTCTCCCAGGCCTGCTTCTTGTCATAGCGCGCGAAATTTATCATGTCGCCGATGCGGCTGCCCTGCACGATCTTGGTGATGTGGTACGCCCCGTCCTTGTCGATGATGACGTGCGCCTCATTGGGCTGGCCGAAGAGATTGTGATAGCTGCCCATCACCTCCTGGTAGGCGCCGATGAGGAATATGGCGATGTAATAAGGCGCGCCCGTGAACGGGTGCAGCTCGAGCACGTCCTTCACGTCCTTGAGATCGACGAACTTGTCTATGTGGCCGTCGGAATCGCAGGTTATGTCCACGAAGGTCGCGTAATCGGTGGGCGGCTCACTGAGACGGTGGATGGGCATGATCGGGAAAAGCTGCCCGATGGCCCAGTGGTCGGGAACGGACCGGAAGACCGAGAAATTGCACAGGTACTTCGAAGCCAGAATCTTCTTCAGGTCGTCGAACTCCTCTTCCTGGACCTTGGCTCCGCGAGCGAAACGCGAAGCGCGGGCGCAGACCTCCCAGAACAGGACCTCCCCCTTGGCCCGGTCTTCGAGGCTGATCAATCCGAGATTGAACTGCGTGTGGAGCTCGTCCTTGTGGTCCAGCGCGTCGTGGTAATACTCGCGATAGTTCTTCGCGTTTATGTCGTCGTAGAGCGCCTTCAGCTCCGTGATCACCTGCGCGTCATCTTCGGTCACGGTGACTTCGGGCTGGTCGTCGGCGAACGTCTCGATCTCGTCCCTGATCGAAGTGATGAAGACCGCGTGATAGGCCGACATCACGCGCCCGCTTTCGGTCACCAGGTTCGGCTCGGGGACGTTCTCGTCCTCGCAAACCGACTTGATCGTGTATATCACGTCGTTGGCGAACTCCTGGGCCGTGTAGTTGACGCTCGATTCGAAGGTCGTCTTCGACCCGTCGTAATCGACGCCCATGCCGCCGCCGATGTCGAGGAACTCGATGCCGATGTCCATCTGGCGAATCTTGGAGTAGACGCGCGCGGCCTCCTTCATCGCGTTCTTGACGCGCTTGATGTCGGTTATCTGCGACCCGATGTGGAAGTGGAGAAGCTTGAGCGAATCGATCATCTGGTATTCGCGCAGCATGCGAATGCATTCGAGGATCTCGGAGGTGGTCAGGCCGAACTTCGCGGCCTCTCCTCCGGAAGAGGCCCATTTGCCCGATCCCTTGGAATAGAGCTTCGCGCGCAGCCCGACCCACGGGGTGACGCCGGTCTCCTGCGCGAGGCGGATGATCATCTTGAGCTCGTTCAGCTTTTCGACGACCAGCATCACGCGCTTTCCCGTCTGTATACCCATCAGGGCGAGACTGACGAAAGCCTCGTCCTTGAAGCCGTTGCAGATCAGCAGCGAGCCCGGGGTCTGCTGGAGCGAGAGCGCCGCGTAAAGCTCGGCCTTCGAGCCGACCTCGACCCCGACGTTATACTTGCCGCCCTCGCGAAGAAACTCCTCGACCACCTCCCTGCGCGGGTTCACTTTCATGGGGAATACGGGAAAGTGCCCTCCCGTATAGTTGAACTCGCGCGAGGCATCCCTGAACGAGCGGTGCAGCTTCTTCAACTGGTTGGTTAGTATCTGAGGGAAGCGAAGCAGGATGGGCAGTTGGAGCTTTCGCTGATCAACGAGATGATCTATGAGTTCTTTAATATCCAGATACCGGGGGTCGCCCTCGGCCGGGCGGACGGCAAGATGTCCTTTTCGGTTTACCTCAAAGTATCCTGCTCCCCAGTTCTCCACACCATAGGTCTGAATGACCTCTTCCAGTGTGACATTCTTCATCTAATTCCTTCCCCGCCGTATCTCGCACATGCCTCTAGAATCTATGGACTTATAAGCGACTGAATTTAGCAGATTAACCGGGGGGTGTCAAAAACTTTTTTCCGCGCCTTTCCGGGCTTCTTGCGTTACGGAGTTGTCAACTACGGGCGCTTCTACTAGAATTCCCTTTCCCAAATAACGAGATTATCTCGCCCGGACCCCCGAGGTTCGGGGCAAGAATTCGGAGGCAATAAAAAAGGTATGCTGAAGTTCTTGAGCAGACGCAAACGCGCCCGCAAAATATTATTGATAAGCTTCATCGCCGTGCTGGCCCTGGGCCTGATCGTGGTCTTCTCGCCGAGTTCCGCAAGATTCGCGGGCGCGGCAAACGACGAATCCGCGATCGCCGAGGTCGGCGACCAGCGCGTCACGGTAAGGGAGTTCCGCAACGCTCTGTCAGCCTACGGCCAGCAACTGGCCCAGGGGCAGGGCGCGATGCGAATGGCCGATACCTCCACGACCTACAGGGACTACGGCCCGCAGGTGCTCGACGGACTCATCCGTCGAAAGGTGATCGTCCACGAGGCCGAGCGCCTCGGCCTGGGGGCGACCGATCAGGAGGTGCAGGACTGGCTCAGGCAGAGATTCAACCCGTGGCCCGGCCCGGAAGCCTACCGCCGCCAGCTCGCGCAATCCGGCATCACCCCCATTCAGTTCGAGAACAGCGTCCGCGAACTGCTCGACGAAGAGAAGCTCCGCAGCTACGTGACCGCGGGCGTCCAGGTGGCGCCCGCCGAGGTCGAGGAGGATTATCGCCGCAACAACACCAACTACACCGTGCGATGGGTCGAGGTGAGCCCCGACCGCCTTCGCAGCAAAGTCACGGTCAACGATGCGGACCTGCGCGCCTTCTACGACGGCAATAAGAGCGAATTCAGGATCAACACGGAGCAGCGCCGCGCCCGGTACCTCTTCATAGATCAAAACAAGGCGGGCGCCAACTTGCAGGTCTCCGACGAGGAGCTGAAGCAGGACTTCGATCCCGAGCGGGGAGTGCAGGAGGTCCGCGTGAGCCAGATCGTCCTTAATATCCCCAAGGGCGAGCTGGCCACGACGACCGGCACGATCAACAGCAAGTCCGAGAAGACCTCTTCGGAAGACGGCATAAGGCAGAAGGCTCTGGGAATCCTCGCGCGGGCGCAGGGGGCCGAGGGCAAGCCGGCCGAAGACTTCGCGCAGCTCGCCCGCGCGGTGAGCGATGATCCGAAGAGCAAAGCGGCGGGCGGCGACATAGGGTGGGTGAATCGAAAGGACCAGCGCGAGACCGACGACCCGCTCAACCGCGCCTTCGTTATGCAGAAGGATGAGGTGAGCCAGCCGATCTTGAAAGGCGACAAATTCTACATCCTCAAAGTGACGGACCGCCGCACGCCGACCTTCGAAGAGGCGCGCGAGCAGCTCCTCAAGGAAGCCCGCGTGAGGCGCGGCTACACGCGCGCCGTCGAGATATCGCAGGAGGCCCAGCAGAAGCTGAAAGAGACGAAGAACATCGAAGCCGTGGCCTCTGAAATCAACGGCAAGTACGGGCAGGGCGTGGCGACCGTCAAGGATACGCCCTTCTTCATCGAAGGCGACAGCCTGCCGGAACTGGGCGTGGCCACGGAGTTTGAAGCGGCGGTCTTCCAGCTTCTAAACCCGGGCGACGCGGGCGAACGGGCTAACGTCACCAACGGGCTGGCCATACCTCAGTTCGCCGAGAAGCGCGATCCGCACGATCCGACCTTCGAGGAAGTCAAAGGGGCCGTCGAAGAGAGGTATCGCACGGAGAAGGCGAAGGAGCTGGTGCTGGACCGGGCGCAGCAGCTGGCCAGGACCCAGTCACCCGACGCGCTCAAGGCGGCGGCCGATTCCATGGGGCTCAAGACCGAAGAGCGCGCCAGCCTCACAGGCATCGATACCATAGGGGTGCTCGTAAGCGAGCCGAGCCGCGAGCGGATCTACAAGCTCAACCCCGGCCAGGTCACGAGCGAGCCGATCAAGGCCGACACGAGCGACATCTACGTGGTCGCGTCGCTGGTGAGCCGCAAGGACGCCGATATGGGGCAGCAGTTCCAGCAGGAGCGCAAATCCCTTGAAGAGCGTCTGCTGGAAGGCAAGCGAGGCAGCTTCTTCTCGACCTATCTGGTCTCGAGACAGAAGGCGCTCAAGGATGAAGGCGAGATAGAGATATTCCAGAGCGTGATCGACTCGGCGATCGCAAACTCCCCGAGCGGGGCCGGTCAGCCGAGCACGGCGCCCCCGGCCCGCACGGCTCCGCGCAGGACGCCTCAGGGGGCCGTGCCGCCCCAGCCCGCCCCTCAGCCCATCAGGCCTCAGGGCCAGTAGCGACCGGCGGCATATAGCTCGAAAGCGAAAGGAGCGGGGACGATTACCCGCTCCTTTCGCTTTTGAATCGCGCTCCGGGAATGTGAGAGCTACTCCCCTTGTATCATTCCCCGAGTATTACGGAAGGGCGCGGCACCCGCCGCAGGCCGAACTGCTCGACGGCGTGCTTCTGGATGTGAGACATCGCCTCTTCGACCGAGTCGGTAATGAGCAAGAGGTCGAGATCCTCGGGGCTGATGGTCTTCGCCTCCGCCATTCGCTTGAAGAAATCGAGGAGCGGCTGGTAGTACTCCCTGCCCATCAACACCACGGGGAAGCCCGAAATCTTCTTCGTCTGGATGAGAGTCACGGCTTCAAACAGCTCGTCCATGGTCCCGACTCCGCCGGGCAGCACGACGAACGCGTAAGAGTACTTGATCAGCATCACCTTCCTGATGAAGAAGTAGCGAAACGTGAGCCAGCGGTCGAGGTAACGGTTCGGCTTCTGCTCCAGCGGGAGCCTTATGTTGCAGCCGATCGACGGGCCGCCCGCCTCGCGCGCCCCGCGATTGGCCGCCTCCATTATGCCCGGCCCGCCTCCCGTCATCACCGTGAAGCCGATGTTGCTCAGGCGGCTTCCCACCTCGCGCGCCAGCTCGTAATAAGGATGGTCCTCCTTGAACCTGGCCGAGCCGAAAACGGTCACGCAGGGGCCGACGAAATGCAAAATGCGGAAGCCCTGTATGAACTCTCGCATTATACGGATGAGCGTCAGGAACTCCCACTTCCTGGACTGCGGGCCTTCGAGAAAGAAACGCTCCTGGGGGCCTTTCCGCGCGCCGCCGATCTCGTCCCGGGGTCGCGCGCTCGCTTCTGTTGCCATTCGGTTTTCCTTATAGAGTCAATTTTGTCGAAGAGGGCGGGGCTCTATCGATCCGCGCGCTATTCGACATTAAGAATCACGCATTTCAAGTAATACGTCTCGGGCATCGATACGAGCACGGGATGATCGCGCGCCTGGGTCCGCTTTTCGACTATCCGCGCCGTTCTGCCCGCATCAGACGCCGCTCCCGCGAGCACGTTCAGGAAAGACTCTTCGCCCATGTGGTACGAGCAGGTCGAAGTGATGAGCGTTCCGCCCGCGGTCAGCATCTTCATCGCGCGCAGGTTGATCTCTTTGTACCCGCGCGCCGCCGCCTCGACTGAGGCGCGGTTCTTGGCGAACGCGGGCGGGTCCAGGTTGATGCAATCGAACCGCTCGCCCGCCTGCTCCATCTCGCGCAGCCAGTCGAAGACGTTGGCCTCTATAAACTCGACGTTGCCCGCCTGATTCAGCTCCGCGTTGCGCCGCGCGTACCCGATCGCGGGCCCCGATACGTCGATCGCGACGACGCTTTCGGCGCGGCGCGCCAGGTGGAGAGCGAAGCCGCCCTGGAACGTGAAGCAATCGAGCGCGCGGCCCCGCGCGTAGCCTTCGGACGCCCGGCGGTTCTCCCGTTGATCCAGGAATGCGCCGGTCTTCTGGCCTTCGACCAGATTCACCTTGAACCGGACGCCGTCTTCTTCGATCACGAGCTCGCCGGGGTCCGCGCCGTAGACTAACCCGGACGTGCGCGGCAAGCCCTCAAGCTCGCGCACGCGCGCCTCGTTGCGCTCGATAATCGCGCGCGGGCCGTATCGCTCGACGAGCAGTTCTATCCAGAGGCTTTTCAGCGCGTCCATCCCCTGAGAGAGAGTTTGAATCACGAAGCAGTCGTCGAAGCGGTCGATGATGAGCGAGGGGAGCAGGTCGCTCTCCCCATAGACCAGGCGGTATGCCGAGGCGTCTCTCACCACCTGCTCGCGCAATCGCTCGGCCGCCGCGAGCCGCTCCATCCAGAAGCCGCGGTCGATCTCGCGGTCGTCGAAGGCCACGAAACGGAGCGCGATCTGCGAGCGCGAGCTGTAGAGCGCGCGGCCCAGGACCGCCCCGCGCGGCCCGGCGACGCGCACCACTTCCGCCTCTTTCGCGCCGGCCGTGTCGATCACGTCGCTGCGATATATCCAGCAATGTCGCGCCCGCGCGCGTTCGACCCCTCGCCTGTTGACCGTGATCGTGGTAGACATGGTGATGATATGATAGCTTCTGTCGGCCGGGAAGATAAACGCCCGCCGCCGGATAATCTCAGATAATTTAGAAAGGCTTCAGATAATGGCAGCACGGGAGAACCAATCCGCTCTCTCACGCCAGGCTCGGAAAGCCCCGCTCGGCGCGACCTCGCGGGGCCTCAGCATCTACATCGCGCTGGGAACGAACGTCGGAGACCGCGAGTCCAACCTGGCCCGCGCCGTGGAGCGAATCGACCGGCTCCACCTGAAGCTCTTAGCCTCAAGAATCGAGCGCCTCCGCCTCGCCGTCTCCTCCGTCTCTTCGATCTACGAGACTGAGCCCGTCGGCTTCAGAGATCAGCCGTGGTTCCTGAATCAGGTCGTCGAAGCGAAAGTACCTCTCGACGCGATCCGCGGAGTTGAGCTCGACGCGGAGCTATTGAAGCGGGGCCGCCTTCGGGCCGGCGGCCGGGAATTCAGGATCGGAGCCGAAGAGCTGCTCGAAGACCTGCTGGAAATCGAAAGCGACATGGGGCGCGAGCGCCTGTTCGCGAACGGCCCGCGCATAATCGACATAGACCTCTTGATGCTCGACCGGGTGGTGATACGGCCCGCCTCGCCCGCGGGCCTGAGCCTGCCCCACCCCCGCATGCACCTCCGCCGCTTCGTGCTGGAGCCGCTGTGCGAGATCGCGCCTGACGCGGTGCACCCGGCCACGGGAAAGACCGCGCGCCGGCTGCTCGCGGAGGTAGGTGACGCGTCTGAAATTCGCCTGCACGCCCCGGCGCCGGGCCACGAGAACTAGCTACCCCGAGGTTGAGTAAAGGTGTCGAGCCGCCGCGCCAGACAAAGCGCGGCGGCTTACGGCAGATCGATTCTTTCCCGATAGAAAGGAATAGCACATGAGAAGGCGAATAAGACATGTGATTACGTTCGGCGTTATGACCGCCCTGGTGGCCTGCACGATTTGCAAGCCCGCGTACGCGCACAATGCAATAGTGCACCAGGACATGACCGATCACAGCTACGAGATAATGAGGCTGGTTGAAAACCAGGCCTCGAAGCCCAAGGCGATGTCGCAGGCAGCCTGGCAGAAAATTTTCGCCGTGCCTCAGGGCGTCGCCCAGTCCGATTGGGACAGCTTCCTTAAAGAGATCAAGGGCGCGGCGGCCAAGCTGAGAGGGCTTCCGTCCGACCTGCCCCCGCCCAAGGCATCGGTTTGCCAGAATACCATCGGCGGGACGAATACCCCTCCGGCGGATTGGTGGAAGAGCAATCTCGGCAACCTGCAGCACCCGGTCGCGGCCGGGTATACGACGAGCAACGACTGCGGGATAAGGTATAACTGGACTCCCGGAGGCATATTCGATACGACCAACCCGAGCAGCTTCGGCCACAGAGACCATACGGGAGTAGGGCTCGGGTTCTGGGCGCAAAACGTCGACGACCTGTTGGACGACACGCACCTCTGGGTCCGGCCTCAGAACGCTCTGGGAGTGAGCCAGCTCAAGAAGGCGATAGACGAAGCCGCGGAAGCGGGGCTGGCCCTGTTGCTGATCCCGTTCGTGTGCCTGGGAAGCTGCCTGTTCGGCGTCTTCAGCACCTGCAAGAAATGCGTAGATCAAGCGAAGAAGATAGCCAAGGACGGCGCTCAAGACCTCGACCCCGTGGGCCGCTGGCTGAACTCAATCCCCGGCATCGGCGACGAGACCGACGGCGACTACGTGACGATGTGGCACTTTATCAACGTGAAGCCGTCCGGCTCTTTCGGCCCGAGCAACGAGTTCGACGATCACCAGGGCCTGTTCTACGAAGAAGCGAACCTAGACGGGGTCGTGGACCCGGTCGATCTCGGCATCATGATTCTCATGGACTCCACCGGCTTCTCCTTCAACTTCGAGAAGAGCGACGGCATAAAGAATTACCAGGTATCGGGGGCGAACGACGCCCATCAAAATACGGACGTGCGGGGCGAGACCGACTGGCAAAAGTACGCGGCCGCGCATATCCCTCTGGAGCCGGTAGACAACCTGGCATTCTATGGCTGGAAGAATTTTCGCGATAACCCGGGCCACCCGACCAGGTTTCTCGGCTGGCCGCTCCACGCGATAGGCGATGCCACTTCGCCCATGCACGTCATCGCCACGACCGGGTGGGGCCACCGCCCCTACGAGGAATCGGTCGCCCGGCTCTGGGACCAGATAAGGCGGTTGCCTTCCGACCCCGCTTCCTCTTCCGACCTCGGCGTTCAGGGAGAGCACGTGCGTAACGTCCTCCTGCGGGCGTTTCATTGGAGGAGCTTCATTCTCAAGTGGCGCAAACAGAATAAAGGCCACGACAAAGACGTTCCGGTCCGCGACCTTGTCACCGCCGTCGCGCAAAACACCTTCGACCTCAGCATGAAACAGAAAGGACCGGGCGCTTCGTGGCCCTTCCTTCCCGGAACTTCATTTCTGTACCTGACGGCCAAAGACAAGGCCATCGAGATTTACGAGAAGAGCCCGCGGGCCGCTTTTATGATTCGACCCCTTATCGAAGACGGGGCCGGCGCGAAGATCGCTTTCCTGACTTTCGCCACGGAGGTGCTCTGATGAAACGAATCTCATTGATCGCTCTGGCCTGCCTCTCGATGCTTTGGCCCGCGAGCGGAGGAAGGGCAGGCTCCGCCGTTACGAGCCTTCCGGCCGAAGCGAAGGCTTCCGAGATCGAAGCCGCGAATCAGAAATCTCGCGATTCGAGAGAAGAGTGCATACAATCGGCCAACCTTAAGGCCCGCGAGCTGGCGGCAGCAAACCGGCCTCAACGGGAGATAGAACGGGCCTTTCAAATTGCTCTGGCCGCGTGCTCCGGCCCCGGCGTTGCCCCGGAGGAAGCCGCGCTCGCCGGGTCGGTCAACGTGGACTATCTGAGGCTCGCGCGCGCGATTGCCGCCGGAGCTATCTCTCCGGCACAGTACCTTCAGAGAGTTCGCGATCGGAGCCGCAAGCTCAAAGTCGCGCGGCGCGACCGCGAGTATGCCAGATCATTGGCGTCCGGCGACGCGGACGGCGACTTCGTGCCGGACGACCGCGACCGCTGCCCGCGCACGCCCGAGCTGGAACCGACCGACGACACGGGGTGCCCGACCAGGGAGAGGCCGCCCGTGGCCCCCTCCTCGCGCGAGATGCAGAGGGTGCTCGATACGATGAGGATTTCGGCGAGCCCCAACTGCAAGAACGCTCCCGTCCCGAACAGCTCCGACCCGTTGAAGATCGGGTACGATAATGTAAATCGCGAGACCCTGGCTATGGCCGTGACCGCGGTCGTGAACCAGCCCGGCGACTGCATGGTCTTCTACGAGATCGGTATCCGGCTCCTGGATGTCTTCGAAGGGAACAAGCATTTTCTCCCGGCCGACGCCATAGGCCATTTCGTTTTTCGCGGCTCCGATAGTGAAGATAAGAAATCCAATCCGGCGCGGCGGGTCTTCCGCATTCGCAAGACCGACCCCGATACCGGAAATAGAAGATTCATATTTGAGAACCTGGCGAGGTACGGGCGGGTCGAATGGCGCGTGCGCGCGATCAATGGAAATGGGCAAGCCTCGAAGTGGAGCGACTGGAGCGAGGCCTCGGGGCCATCCTTCGGCGAGCCGTGAAGCCGGCGGCAAATCTCTACGCCGGCGGGGCCTCCATGGTGAGCTTCCTCATCAAGTAATAGAGGTGGCTCACCTGGGCGGGCTTCGCGAGGTGCGCGTCGTAGCCCGCGGCCATGGCGAGCTCGCGGTCCTCTTCGCGCGCGTATCCGGTGAGAGCGATTGCGGGGACGCTCTCAAGCCCCGGAGTCCTTCTCAACTGCCGTATCAGCTCGTAGCCGTCTATCTCCGGCAGCCCGATGTCTGAGATTATGACGTCGGGGCTCGACTCCAGCGCGAGCTTCATTCCTTCGGTCGCGTCGCCCGCCATTCGCACCGAGCACCCGACCGAATCGAGCCAGAGCTTCAGCATATCGAGAGTGTCGCGCGAATCCTCGATAACGAGCACGCGCAGTTCGAGAGGCTGAAGCTCGCCAAGCTCGGGAACTCCGATGAGCTCGGTGCTCGAGCCCTCGGCTGCTTTCGCGGATTTTTTGGGCAGCCTCACCGTGAAGCGGCTTCCGAGACCCACGCCCTCGCTCTCGGCGAAGATCTTGCCCCCGTGCATCTCGACCAGCGCGGACGAGATGGCGAGCCCCAGGCCGAGCCCTCCGTACTTCCTGTTTATCCCCTGGCTCGCCTGGCTGAACCGGTCGAAGACGCGAGTCAGGAACTCCGGCTCGATCCCTATGCCGCTGTCGGCGACCTCGATCACCGCTTCACCGAAAGGCTCGTCGTCTTCCTTGAGCGAGATCGAGATGTCCCCCCCGAAGGGCGTGAACTTCAAGGCGTTGGTCAAGAGATTGGCCACCACCTGCTGAAGTCGAACCGGATCGACATCGACGATCACGGCCTCTTCGGGCGCGGCGAGCACCAGGTTCATCTGCCGCGACTCCGCCTGCGGGCGCACCTGACCGACGATGGCCCGCACCAGAGCGTTCAGGTCCGTCGGCTCGGGGACGAGCTCTATCTTCCCGCTGATGATGCGCGTGAGGTCGAGCAAGTCGTTGATCAGGCCGGACTGCTGGGTCGCGTTCCGCTCTATCGTCTCGAGCCCTTGCGCGAGCAGGGGGTCGGAGGCCGCGAATTGTTTCAGGATGTGAATCCAGCCCAGGATGGGCGTCAGGGGCGTGCGCAGCTCGTGAGAGAGGGTGGCCAGGAATTCGTCCTTCGCCTGGTTCGCCCCGCGAAGCTCGGAATAGAGCCGCGCGTTTGTGATGGCGGCGCTCGCCTGCGCCGCGAGGATCGCCATCGCGTCGGTCTCCGTCTGAGTGTAGCGGCGAACGCTGCCCGAGCCCGCGCCTATGATCCCGAGAACCTCTCCCTCGCTCACGAGCGGCAGGGAGACTATGGAGCGGATGCCTTCGCTCTTCCACGCGTCAATGTTG
>DATLMR010000361.1:0-3196 GCA_035537555.1 Blastocatellia bacterium | reverse complement strand
TATGTCGGGGATGCCGTGCTGAAGGACAGCATTCGGCAGATCCGAGAGGCTCTCGGAGACGACGCCAGGTCGCCGCGCTTCATCGAGACCGTGCACCGCCGAGGCTATCGCTTCATCGCGCAGGTTACGAAAGAAGAAGGTCGCAGGGCCGAAGTATCCTCTATACAAGAGAGGGTCGATGAGCCGCCGGCTTCTCGCTCCAGCCTCGGCAACTTCACCCCGTCCCCGACTCCCGCCGGCATCCAGGGCCGCGAGGCGGCGCTTGCGCAAATGCGACTCTGGCTTCAGAAGGCCCTTCAAGCCGAAAAACAGGTCGTCTTCGTGACCGGAGAGCCGGGCATCGGAAAGACGACGCTAGTGGAGGCCTTCCTTGAGCAGGCGGCGGCAGGTCAGCAAGTGCTGACGGCGCGCGGGCAGTGCCTCCAACAATACGGGGCGGGCGAGCCCTACCTGCCCGTGCTCGACGCGCTCTCGAGGCTGTGTCGGGAGGCAGGCAGCGAGCAGGTGATCGAGACGTTGCGCAAGCACGCGCCGACCTGGCTTGAGCAGATGCCGTGGATAATCGCATCGGGGGGTGGGGAGAAGTCGCAGCAGCAGGGAGCGACGCGGGAGAGGATGCTGCGAGAGATGGCCGAAGCGGTCGAGGCGTTGACGCGGGAGAGGCCGCTGGTGCTGCTAATGGAAGACCTGCACTGGAGTGATTATTCGACGCTGGACCTGATCTCGTACCTGGCGCGGAGGAGGGAGGCGGCGAGGCTGATGGTGATAGGGACGTACAGGCCTGTGGAGGTGATACTGAGCGAGCACCCGTTGAAGAGCGTCAAGCAGGAGCTTCAGTCGCACAGGTTGTGCAAGGAGCTGGCGGTGGAGTTCCTGACTGAGGGCGCCATCGCGGAGTACCTGGCCGTGCGGTTCGCCGGGCATCGGTTCCCCGCGGAACTGGCGCGGATGATTCACGAGCGGACATACGGAAGCCCACTGTTTATGGTCAACGTGGTCGATTACCTGATCGCGCAAGGGTTGATCGAACAAAGCGACGGCCGCTGGGGACTCAAGGTGGCCGTCGAGCAGATCGCGGTGGGCGTGCCTGAAGGCGCTAAGCAGGTGATCGAGAAGCAGATCGATCGCCTCAGCCGGGAACAGCAGCGGGTGCTCGAGGCGGCGAGCATAGCCGGGCTGGAATTTCCTGCCGTGGCGGTGGCGGCGGGGCTGCAGCAGGATGTGATCGAGATCGAAGACCATTGCGAAGAACTGGCCCGGCGGCAGCAGTTCATTCGAAAGGCAGGCGCAGGCGAATTGCCTGACGGGACCATGAGCGCACGCTACAGCTTTATGCACGCCCTCTACCAGAATGCCATGTACGACCGTGTGACCGCCACGCGCCGCGCTCAATTGCACCTGCGAATAGGCGAGAAGGGGGAGGAAGTTTATAGGGAGCGGGCCGGGGAGATAGCCGTCGAGCTCGCGATGCACTTCGAAAAGGGGCGCGAATATAAGCGCGCGGTGAAGTACCTGGGACAAGCGGCCGAAACCGCCGCGCGCCGATTCGCCTATCAGGAAGCGCTCGAACTCTCGAGGCAGGGACTTGAGTTGATCGAGAAGCTGCCGCGGGCGTCCGAGCGCGACCAGCAGGAATTGATGCTGCAAATTGCCCGAGGCGTGCCCTTGATTATGACTTATGGCTACGGGTCGCCGGAGGTTGAAAGATGTTACGGGCGGGCGCTCGAATTGTGTCAACAGCTCGGCGAGAGGCTAAAACTCTTTCCCGAGCTTTGGGGGCTCACGAGGTTCTATCAGGTTCGCTCGGCTGCGACGGCTGCACAGGTGACCGAGCAGCTGATAGGCCTGGCCGCTCGCGAGCAGGACGCGGCGGTGATGATACAGGCGCGCTACTCGATGGGGGCGAGCAAATTGTACCTGGGAGAACTCGCCGAGGCTCGCGAGCATCTTGAGCAAGGCCTTGCCCTGTACGACCCGCAAAAGCACTACTCTCAGGCCATTCTCTACGTGCATGATCCCGGAGTGATGCTGCGAGGCCGACTCTCTTACGCGCTGTGGTACCTTGGCTACCCGGAGCAGGCCGTGGAGCGCTGCGGCGAGCTGGTCGCGATGGCCGAGCAAATGTCTTACCCGTTCACGCTCGCCTTTGCCCTCTGCACGACGGCCCTGCTTGGGCAGTTCCGCCGCGAAAGCCGACAGGTTAAGGAACTGGCAGAGAGGGTAATCGATCTCTCGGTCGAATATGGATTCCAATACAACCTGGGCATGAGCGAGATTCTGCGGGGCTGGGCGCTGGCCGAAGAAGGGGAGATCGAGGAAGGCGCGATGCAGATTCGGCATGGGCTGGACCGATTAAAAGGGCTGGGCGCAGAGATGTTCAGGCCCCACGGTCTTTGCCTGCTCGCCGATGTTTGCGGGCGAATGGGGCGGGCTTCCGACGGACTCGCGGCGCTGGCCGAGGCGGCCGGCGTGGTGCGGCGAACAGGCGAGGCCTACTACGAGGCGGAGCTGTACCGCATAAAAGGCGAGCTATTGCTACAGTCCGGAGCCGGGGATCAGCAAGCGGAAGCCGTTTTATTCGAGGCCCTGAATATCGCCCGCAAGCAAAAGGCGAAGGCCTGGGAACTTAGGGCGGCGATGAGCCTGGCCCGCCTCTACCTCGGACAGGGCGAGCGTCGGAAAGCCAATCAAATACTCTCGGACGTTTATGAATGGTTCACTCAAGGGTTCGACACCGCGGATATGAAAGAAGCCAGGGCGCTGCTCGATGAAACATTACTGGCGGTGAATGAGGGAATGAGCGCTCCGTGATTCGCCGAGCCTCCGCTGACCGGTGATCGGATTCACCCGGCCGGTTATTATGTACGCGATGCCTGAAAAGAGACAGATCACCTTCGGCGAGTTTAGATTCGATGAGACGAGCGAGGCCTTGTGGCGGGGATCGCACGCTATCGCTCTCAGGCCGAAAGCATTCGCAGTACTCAAATACCTGTTGGAGCAGGCCGGCCGGTTGGTGACGAAGCAGCAGTTGCTCGATACCCTTTGGGCCGACGCTTATGTCGGGGATGCCGTGCTGAAGGACAGCATTCGGCAGATCCGAGAGGCTCTCGGAGACGACGCCAGGTCGCCGCGCTTCATCGAGACCGTGCACCGCCGAGGCTATCGCTTCATCGCGCAGGTTACGAAAGAAGAAGGT
>DATLMR010000360.1:0-2057 GCA_035537555.1 Blastocatellia bacterium | reverse complement strand
ACGTCCTCAAGGATTTTTCTCGGAGGCCCGCCTATCACGGGCACCTGATAGAGTATGGCTACGGGCTTCCCCCTCTCGGCGCTCGCGTAGTAAATGTAGCTGCCGTCCCTGGAGAAAGTAAGGCCGGTATAACCCACCTCGGCCGGCGGAACCAGCTGCGCGTTGCTCGAGGTCCCCACCTGCCTGACCCACAGGCTTTGCTTCCCCGCGTCGTTCACGACGTACGCGGCGTACTTGCCGTCCGGGGATATGGAGGCGTTGAGCGCCTTGCCCGAGCTGGTCAGCTTGGTTATTCGCGTCTTCTCGAAAGCGGGCCTCCCCTTGCCGCGCGACAGGCCTTGAAAGTAGTAAACGGCGGCAGCGGCGATCGCGAGAAGGAGCAGGCCGGCCGCGATCACAGGCCACAGCCTGGAGCCGCGCCGCTCTATCGGCCCGGTCACGCGATCGCTCACTCCCGCAAGCGTCTGCTCCGCCCCCCGGACCGCGTACTGGCTGTGCGGGGCGGTTATCGGCGGGTGGGAGTGCGGCCCCGTCGAGACCGTCTGCGGCTGCATGCCGGTAATGGCCGTCTGCGCGAACGCGCCCGAGACGGTGGGCTGAGAGTCGTACTCTCTGAGAAGCTCGCGCAGGTCGATGGCCACGTCCTTTATCGACTGGTAGCGCTGCGCGGCGTCTTTAGCCAGGCACTTGCGAATTATGCGCTGGAGCTCGACGGGCGCGTTCGGGTTGGCGTCCTTTATCGGAGGCGTCTGCGCGTACACGATCCGGTGGAGCGAGTCGATGACGGAATCGCCCGCGAACGGCTTGATGCCCGTCGCGATCTCATAAAGAATGCAGCCGAACGAGAAGATGTCCGAGCGCTGATCCACCCCCTTGCCCTGGACCTGCTCCGGCGACATATAGCCGATGGTCCCCATCACCATGCCGGGCCGCGTCTGCTCCATCATGGCCGTGGCGGCCTCTTCCATGTCCTGGGCCGCCGGCTCGGGGCTCTTCGGCTCGATCAGCTTCGCGAGGCCGAAGTCGAGAATTTTCGCGTAATCGTCCTCGGTGACCATTATGTTTTCGGGCTTGAGATCGCGATGCACGATCCCCGCGGCGTGCGCCTTCGCCAGCCCGTCGCCGACCTGGGCCATGTATTCGAGAAGCTTTCTGAGGTCGGCCCGCTCGCGGTGCGCCTTCGCGTGCAGAGTCGCTCCGTCAACGAACTCCATGGCGATGTAGTGGATCATGCCCGCGCCGCCCTGCAAGATCAGGGTGCGGCTTTCGGGGCTTCCGTCGGAATTCGCGGAGCCGTTTTGCCCCTCTCTCGCCGCGCCACCTGCGAGCCCGCCTTCGAGCGGGGCTTCTAACGGGGCTTCTAACGGGACCTGGCCGATCTCATAAATGGTGACGATGTGCGGATGGTTCAAGGCCGAGGCGGCCCGGGCTTCCTGCACGAACCTTCGCACGCGGTCGGGGTCTTCCACGAGATAAGCGGGCAGGATCTTGAGGGCGACGGGGCGGTCGAGCGTCAAATCCTGGGCCTTGTACACTTCGCCCATGCCGCCCGCGCCGAGCTTTTTTATCACGCGATAATGAGAGATAGTCTCTGAGATCACTTGCTCTTCACCTCTGTTCTTCGATGGCGCTCGTTGCGAATTCGCGCCCGACAGTCTTCCACACTCTCGGTTTGCCGCACCCGGTTGGTTTAACGGCGCGGCATATCGATTTGATCCTCGAAATTGCAGGGGGCCGGGTCAGGCTCGATTATAAAGGATTATTCACCTGTCGCGCGCCCCCCTTTCTTCAACCGATGCTTTGTCGCCTCAGGCGAGGCCGCCAAAGACGCAGGGCCGCTCGGAATTCTTACAGCCTCATTATTCCAGAGTGGAGCCTCGCGGCGGAGCTAGCGCAGCACGCTTCGGACGTCCCGGCTGATCGCGACATCGAGGAGAGTCGGGCCATCCTGTCGGAGCGCCCAGGCGAGCGCGTCCCGAAGCTCGGCCACGTTCTTTACGCCGCGCGCTTCGACGCCCATCGACCGGGCGAGCGCGACGAAATCTATCTCGGGCTCC
>DATLMR010000359.1:0-17396 GCA_035537555.1 Blastocatellia bacterium | reverse complement strand
TGGGTCGTCATGCATAAAATAACGATTCTCGATTGCACTCTGCGCGATGGCGAGCAGGCGCCGGGCGTCTTTTTCACTCATAAAGAGAAGCTGGCGATAGCGGACCTGCTCGATGCCGCGGGCGTCGGCATGATAGACGCGGGCATGCCCAGCGTCTCGGAGGACGAGAGGGCCACGCTCCGCGCTCTATGCGAACGCGGGTACCGCGCGGTCGTCGCCGGGACCGTGCGCGCTCTCAACCACGACATAGACCTCGCCATCGACTGTGGCCTGTCGGATGTCTTCCTTTTCATGCCCGTGAGCCCGCAGCACCTCCGGCACAAATTCGGGATGACGCTTCAACAGGTGAGGCCGAAGATCGAGGCGGCGGTCGAGTACGCGGTCGCCAGGGGCCTGCGTGTTCACTTCGTCGCCGAAGATACGGTTCGATCGAACATAAAAGAGCTTGCCCCGATACTGGATCAGGTCACCGACCTGGGAGCCGCGAGCATAATGATTTGTGACACTGTCGGAGTGATGCTGCCGAACCAGTTGCAAAGCTTCATCGAAACCCTGGCCGAGCGCCTTTCTTCCGAAGTGGAGCTCGGCATCCACTGCCATAATGATTATGGTCTCGCGACGGCGAACACCATCGCCGCCGTCGGGGCCGGATGCACGATCGTTTCGGGCACCATAAACGGCCTCGGCGAGAGGGCCGGAAACGCCGCTCTCGAAGAGGTCGTTTGCGCCCTGGAAAACCTGTGCGGCCTCGACGTGGGGATTAAGAAGCCCGTGTTGATGAAGCTATGCGAGAAGGTCGCGAGGGCTTCGGGCGTATTCGTCATGCCGACCAAGCCCGTATCGGGCCTGAACGTGTTCCGCCACGAGTCCGGCGTCCATGTCGACGGCATGCTCAAGGACCTTTCCACATACGAGTCGATAAACCCGGTGACGCTCGGGCGCGAGCACGAATTCGTGCTCGGCAAGCACGGGGGCACGGGGCTCATAGAAAAGCTGCTCGCCGGGCGGAACATATATACGTCCCATGAAACGCTCCTGCGAATACTGGAGCGGGTGAAGCGCGCGAAGGTCGAGCGCGACAAGGCCGAGTTCGACGTGGTGGGGAACATGCTAGACCGGTTCTGGGCCAGGCACCTGTCGTTCAGCGAAGAAGAGTTCTGGCAAATAGCCATGCGCGAGCTGGCTCTCGACATAGACGCCTCGGTGGCTTAGCTCGGCCGTCAATTTCAAGCGGGTGAATCAGACATGGGAAGAACGCTGACGGAAAAACTGCTGTTGGGGAAGGGGCCGCCGAGGGCGTTCCCGGATAGCGCCTATTTCGAGATAGAAGTCGATCTGGTGCTCGGGCACGACGCCACGATCTCGCTTCTCATCGACAGGTTCGAGAGGGTGGGCGGGCGCATCTGGAACCCGTCTAAATGCTTCTTTGCCGCCGATCACTTTGCGCCGCCTTCCACGCCCGAGCGCGCGGACATTCTAAGGCGCTACCTCGATTTCGTTGAGGCCCAGGAGGTGCCGAGAGATTTGCTCTACCGTGGCATTAGCCACCAGCTTCTGGTGGAAGACCCCAGGTGCTCGCCCGGGATGGTGATCTGCGGGGCCGACTCGCACACCACGATGGCCGGCGCGTTGGGTACCTTCGCCACCGGGCTCGGCTCTACTGATATCCTCGCCCTGCTGCTTACCGGGAAGGCCTTTCTGCCGGTCCCGGACTCCGTCCGAATCACCCTCGTCGGCAAGAGGCCGGGCTGGCTCTTCGGCAAAGATATAGCCCTGGCCGTCATCGCCCGCCTTGGCCCGGGCGGCGCGGTCGGCCGCGCGTTGGAATACCACGACCTGTCCGAACCGGGCGTCCCTATAGAAGGCAGAATGACCATAGCCAATATGGCTGTCGAGGCCGGAGCGACAAACGCAGTGTTCGCGCCCGACGAGATACTGGTGCGCTACATCGAAGAGCGTGACGCTCGGGCCAGACGGTTTATAAATGGAGCGGGCGATTTTACTCGCGAGCCCGTCTGGTACTACCCGGACGAAGATGCCGAGTATCTTCAGGAGATAACGATAGACCTCGAAGATATGCCCCCGCTTGTCGCCTTGCCGGGAAGCCCCGGGAACGTCGTGCCTATCGACTGCGCGAAACCCGTCAAGGTTCATCAGGTCTTCATCGGCTCCTGCGCCGGCGGGAGGAAAGAAGACATAGACGCCGCGGCGCGCCTGCTGAGCGGAAAGCGCGTGGCTCCCGGAGTGCGCCTCGTGGTTACGCCGGCCAGCCAGTCCATCTACGAGGACTGCCTGAGGAGCGGCGCGATAGAAGCCCTCACGATGGCGGGCGCGCTCGTCACCAACTCTTCCTGCGGGGCATGCGGCGGTATAGACAAGGGTTTGATAGGGGCCGGAGAAGTATGTGTCTCCACCTCCAACAGGAACTTTCGCGGCAGGATGGGATCGCCCGATGGCTTGATCTACCTGGCCTCTCCTCTAACCGCGGCGGCGGCGGCGTTGACGGGCGAGCTTGCAGACCCTCGCCCGTTCATGGGCTTCGATTGATTCGATCGGCCGAAGACGGCTGGAATACATGGTGGCGTGCTTTTTGAGGTTGCGATGAGTATTAGAGGAAGAGCCCTCGTGATGGGAGACAACGTGAATACGGACGTGCTGCACCCGTCGCAGTTTTTCTCTCTGGATAGCGACAGGGTCCGCGCGGGCTTTCTACAGGCCGCCGCGGGTTATGAAAGCCTCGGGCGCAGCAATCTGTCTGACTGCATCGTCGTAGCCGGCGAGAACTTCGGCTGCGGGTCCAGCCGGGAGACAGGCGCGCGCGCTTTCCTGCTCGCCGGGGTGCGGGCAATCGTCGCCCGCTCACTCGCGCACATCTTCAGCCGTAACGTGCGAAACCTCGGCCTTGTGGCCGTCGAGTGCCCCGACCTTTATTCGCTCCCCGACCAGGGGTCCGAAGTAGAGATAAATCTCGAAGAGTACAAGCTGATCGTTTCGGCGACGGGTCAGAGCTTGTCGATCAACCGGCTCGATCCTTACTGGGAAGCGATAATGAAATCGGGCGGGCTTATGCGCTTCCTGCAATACTCCGAATGACGCGGGCTTCAAGGTGACGGACGTGATTGACCAGTGCGGCAACAATTCGCTCTACGACGTGGACGTGGCGGTCATCGGCAACGGCCCGGCCGGGATTGCCGCTGCCATCCGTGCCAGATGGGTGAAAGGGTATTCGGCCTTTCCCAGCTCGGTCAAGATCATCGGGGCCGGGCCTGTGGGCGGACTGCTGCCGTGGGGCGGCGCGCTGCTGACCGGGCCAGGCTGGGCTTTCAAAGGTGAGGAGTTACTGGAGCACCTGACGGCCGATCTGGAACGATTCAAGATACCGGTCATAGAAGGCAGCGTGTTCTCGGTCAGGCGCGAGGCTCCTTTCTGGGTAATCGAAGGCGAAGGGTTCAGCCCGCAGCGCGCCTTGAGCGTCGTGATCGCTTCGGGATTCAGAGCGGTGGGTGATGAAGCGGATTATTTTCAGAAGGGCGTTTATATAACATTCAAGGGATACGATTATTTCCCCAAGATCATAAACGAGGCGATCAGCTCATGCGATAAGCAGGGATTGCTGGTTGCCGGGAACGAGCGCACGGAGTTGCTCATCCCCATTTTTGAAGGCGTCCGAGAGCGCGCGGGCGGATTGGTTTTCCTGCTCGACGCAGAGTTCCCGATCGACCCCGAGCCCGATTTCGACGGGGAAGTCGTGTACGGCAAAATTGTCGCGACCTCTAAGACACGGGCCATCGGCAGCGATAAAGAGTGCTTCAAAATAACGGCCGAGACTCCTGGCGGCGATCAGCTCGATCTCGCCTGCGGGGCCGTCCTGCTCGATTACAACGCATTCGAGCACAAGCCGTCGCCTCTCCCCAGGCAGGCGCACCGCGACGCGTCCAGGAACGCTCTGCTGCGTCTGGAGCGGGACGAGCGGGGCTTCCTGCTGACCGACCGCTGGATGGCCACTTCGGAACCTGGAATATTCGCCGCGGGCGACATCACGGGCCGCTACTCCTCGACATTGATGGCCCTCGGCGACGGAGTTTGCGCGGGCTTTTCGGCATACAGGTGGGCATACAAAGCGAAATTCGGGCGCGAGCCCAGGCTCTTCGCTTACTCGCCTTCAGACGAAGTGATAAGGCCGGGCTCGAGCGACATGCCCGCCATCCCGGCGTGGGCGCGGCCTAAACTGCTGGGCGGCGAGGAAGAGCTGGCCGCGATGGCGGGGCGGGCGGGGTTGCGTCTCAATGGACACAACGGCTCGGAGCTGTTCGACGGCAAGAAGACTTTGAGAGAGATCGCTTCAGCCTTGGACTGCAACGAGGCCGGGCTCGCAAGCCTTGTGACCGCTGCCGGCTCGGCCCGACTTATGACGGCCCATGTAATCTGGAGCGAGAATATATCGGGGACCGATGACGTTATCCACTCAGCGGGCCCGAGACTGGGAGGTGAAATCCTTTGATAAGTGAACTGCGCCTTCTGACCGAAAAGGTCGCCGACTTCATAACAGGGCAGCCCGCGAGCGGAGCCTCCGAAGGAAGATTCGAATCCCTCGCGCTCGAGGTCTTCGATTTCCAGTATCGAAACATAGACCTGTACCGCGAACACTGCCGCCGTGTGAACAGGGGCCCGTCCAATGTCCGGAGGTGGGGCGATATTCCGGCCATGCCCGCGCTGCTGTTCAAGCACTTCTTTCTTTACGCCGGGCAGCTGAACGATGTCGCCAAAACATTTTGCAGCAGCGGCACGAGCGCCCCGAGGCGGTATAGCCAGGCCCACTTTTCCACGCCGGGGATGCGCCTGATGGATCTGTCCATCGAGGCGAACGCGGCGCAAAGGCTATTTCCCGAAGATAAGCTCACGAGGATACTGGTCCTCGCGCCCGGCCCGGCCCAGGCTCCCGCCTCGATCATGTCTTACGGGATGGCCCGCATCATAAAACGCTTCGGGGTCGAGCGCAGCCGGTTCCTCGTCGGCGCGAACGGCCTGAATCTGGAAGAGGTGATCTCGGAGCTGAGAGAGTGCCAGAACGCCGAAACTCCAGTCTCCCTGCTCGGCTCGTCTTTCGGCTTCGTCCATCTCTTCGATGCCCTCGCGGAGAGGGAGCTCACCTTCAGCCTGTCTCAGGGAAGCCAGCTCATGCACGCGGGAGGATACAAAGGGCGGAGCCGGGAGATAAGCCCGAACGACTTTATCGCGATGGCTCACTCGCGCCTCGGCATTCCTCCGCGTCGCGTGATCAACTTGCTGGGCATGACCGAGCTGGCGAGCCAGATTTACGATTGCACGTCCGACAGGCCCGACTCCGATCCCTCCCGCTCCGACAGCCTGCGCCCCGCCCGGCGCAAGATCCCGCCTGCGTGGATGCGGACAAGGGTCGTCGACCCGAGGGCATTGCTTAATGGAGAGCCCGCGCCGGCCGCCCGCCCCGGACAGCCAGGAGTGCTGTGGCACCTCGACCTGGCCAATGTGGAACGCCCGATGGCCGTGCAGACTGAGGATCTCGGAGTGCTGCTCCCGGGCGGCGAGAAGGGCGCGGAGCATTCGGCCGAGGCGGGATTCGAGATACTGGGCAGGGCGGAGGGCGCCGAGATGAGGGGGTGTTCTTTAAGCCTCGAAGAGTTTTTCAAGACTCGATGACGATGAAGTCTTAACTTAGAAAGGAATCTACCGATGAGATCACAGGTCGAAGCATGCTGGCTTCCTGAAGCGCTTGAGCAGAAGCTCCGGCCCCTCATAAGGGGTTGCACGCCGATCATCAAGAGGTACGAGAGAGACGGCGACTATATGGATGTCGTGTTCCGCCGTCTCTCTCCCGAAGCGCTCGCCTATGCCGCCTCGTTTCTCCGCGATCAGAGGAATCGCGTGCTGCGCGAGAAGTCGGTCTATGAGATTGCCCGCGCACTCAACCTTGCCGCCGAGAAATGGCTCGACCCCATGTACCCGCCGCGAAGGCGAGCTATCGAGCACATATCGCTCATCACGGGATTTTCCACCGAGATGGTCGCTCACTCGATAGACCTGGAGCAGAGAAGCTCCCGGTATGAACACCTGGTCCAGGCCCTAGTCAACGAGCTGGGGTCTCCGGATTACCTGGACGGGTTTCAACCGAACGCCAATCTCTGCGGCATGTCTCAAGCGATCGGGCCGGACCTCGTGGGCGCGATCTTCAGCTCCAATATCCCGGCCCTGCCTCATCTCGAAATCATGCGGGCGCTGCTCGTCAAATCATCCTGCCTGGGCAGGGTGTCAGCCGGAGAGCCTATCTTCCTGAGACTCTACGCGGAAACTCTGCATGAGATAGACCCGGACCTGGCCTCGTGCATCGTCGTCACCTATTGGAATCACGAAGAGCTCGACTGCGAAAAGGCATTTCTCGAATCGATAGACTACCTGGTCGCCTACGGAAGCGAGGCGCAGACCGAGCGGCTGGCCTCCGTAAAGCCGCCGGAACTTCGCGCGAGCTGGCACGGCCACAAAGTCGGATTCACGTACATTCTGCGCGAAGCCCTGGAGGAAGAGCGGGTCGGCGAGCTGGCCCAGAGGGTGGCTTACGACTTCTCCATCTTCGACGGCTACGCGTGTCTCTGCCCGCAGGTCTGCTTTGTGGAGACGGGCGGCAAGCTCAGCCCGCAAGCATTCGCCGAAGAATGCGCGCGGTGGATGAGCGACTGGGCGGTGGCGCTCCCGCCGCGACGGCTCAGCGTGTCTGAGGCGTCGCGCAAGTATCAATTGCGCGAGCTTTACTTCGCGCGCGAGTCGATGAACGACCCTGTGAGCGTGATCGCGGCCCCCGACGACTTTTCATTCACGGTCATTATCGAGGAGGCCAACCGCTTAGACTCTTCTCCGGGCGACCGCTTCCTTAAGATCGTGCCCGTCAACGGCGTCGCCGACGCGGAACGGCTCCTTCGCCCCCTCAGGCCATACCTTCAGTGCGCGGCTCTGGCGGGTGATGCGTACCGCATATCGTCGCTAAGCCACACTCTCGCGTCCTCCGGGGTGACGCGAATCGTTCCCCCGGGGTTGATGGGCACGCCTTCGATGATGTGGCATCACGACGGCATGGCCTGCCTCGGGAAGATGATCAAATGGTGTGACTACGAGCTGCTTCCACCCGAGAAGGCCTTGAAAGTGGACGCCCAGCAGTACGTAAAAACGATCGATTTCGCCGGGTTCCTGAAAGAGAAGGAACGCAAAACCTACGCTCTCGGCCAGTGAAACCCGAGTCGTTTTACGGCAGGCGCGACGCCCCGAAATACCCATAAGGGTGATTGAACGGGAAAACTTGTAGTCCTAAACTTCGACGCACATCACTATGAGAGTAATAAAAACCGCAATCATTATCTCTTTAGTGCTCGGCAGCGTTTGCTGCGCGCAAGGCGGCGGCCCGGCGACCCGGCCCGGCGCGAGGGCCGCGGTAGGGGAGGCGTTGAGTCCGACGGAGCTGGAGATGATGGGCGGGGGGCGGCGGCCCGTGGTGGCGAAAGGCCATCGAGCCACTCTGCTGGCTTTCTGGGCTACATGGTGCCAGGTATGCAAGGCAGAGATACCGAAGCTGAGCCGCCTTCAGGCGAGCCAGCCGCCCGACGGGATCGAGGTCATAGGCGTGAACGCGGGCGAGAGCGCGCGCCGCATCAAGGCTTTTCTGGAAGAGAACGAACTCCCGTATTCAGTTGCCGTCGATCCCGAGCAAAAATTGATGGCGATCTTCGGGGTCGAAAAGCTGCCCACTTTTGCCCTCATAGACAGCGAAGGCACCGTTCGCTATCTGGGGAATCATCTGCCGGAAGGCTCGATGGACTTGAAAGGGATGACAGCGAGCCTTGAAAGATAGGTGAGATTCGCGCCCACTCACCGCGCGATCACGTGCCTTCAAAGGACCCGAGAGAAAATAAGAAAACCATCGGCTGCCTCACTCGGAATCAAGCAAGCTAGGAACTTCGCTGATTTCAAAGGGTAATACCCATGACTAAGACACGTAGGCGATTCGCATTTCTCTTTTTTTCTCTGGTAGCCGCGACCCTGCTGGGCGGCGTGCTCGCTTTCAAAGCCTGGAACGCGGGTTATGCCGAAATGCTCGATGTCGGGAGTGACATCGATTCCGCGCTGTCGTCATACTCGAAGGACTTCAAATCAAAGAGCCTGCCGCTGCTGAAAAGCTTCTACCGCGAAGACGCCTCGGGGACCTTTCTATCTCACCCTTCCGCTGCTGAAGAGACGAGCGGGGTGAAGAAGATATCTTACCTGCGTGCCCCGGACGGCGCGCCGGGCCAGCTCAATGAACAGGTTGAGCGGTACTTCGATCAGGTGGAGGCGATCGATAACGCGAAGTTCAAGCTGAACAGGCTCTATGACTACTCTCCGGGCAAGTCGGCCGACGTCAGACTCCGCTTTCAGGTGTGGGGCAAGCTGAAGAGCGGCGACGGCTTCTACGATTACGGGCTGCTCGCGACCCGGCTCGGGAAGGACTCCGAGGGGAACTGGGAGATAACTTCCCAGGACGTTGAAGAGGCCTACCGAATACTGAGGCCGGAGAAGAAGTTCTTCACGGACGCGACGAAGGAGAGCGGGCTGGAGTTCTCTTTCGGGTCGATTCAAGAGACGAACGAGCTGGTGAAAGACTACAAATTCAGCATAATCAACCGGCTCAGCCGGGGATCGGGCGTGGCCGACGTGGATTCGGATGGCGACTCCGATCTCTTCATCACGGGCGTTCGCCGGGCCGGACTATTCATCAACGACGGCCGGGGGCAGTTCACGGATGCGACGGCGAAGTGGGGCCTTGACGAAGAGGGAACCAGCTACAGCAGCTTTCCTCTATTCGCCGATATAGACAATGACGGCGACCCGGACCTGCTGCTGCTGAGGTCCTTCTCTGAAAGCAAAGTTTTCAGAAATGACAACGGCAGGTTTACGGACGCGACCGCCGAAAGTGAGCTGAAGATCAGCCCCTACGCGATGACCGCGAGTTTTGGCGACTATGATGCGGACGGCTACCTCGACCTCTTCGTCGGCAGCTACGGAGACACGAAAAACGACGTGCCCGAAACGGTAGTGCGCAGCCGCAACGGGCAGCGCGCCCAGCTCTTCCGCAACCGGGGTGATTGGACCTTTGAAGACGTGACCGTCAAGGCCGGGATCGATCACACGGGGTGGGCTCTGGCCTGCTCGTTCTTTGATCTGAACGGCGACAACGCTCCCGACATCTACATCGCCAACGACTTCGGATACAACTGCGTTTACAAGAACAACCGCGACGGCACGTTCACCGACGGCACATGGGAGTTCGGCACCCACGACATCGGCAGCTCAATGAACATTTCGCTCCTCGATTACAACGGGGATGGAAAGCTGGACCTTTACACCTCCGGCATAGCGAGCAATACGGTCTGGTTCCAGGGGCCGGGCATGACAAACATCCTCGGGAGGTTCATAACGAACCCCTCTACTTTTGCACAGACATTCAGAACCTTCGTCGACCTCGGAATCCATGTAGACCTGAACGAGCTGGACCAGATCGGCTACAAGGTCAACGGCGGCAACAGCCTTATCGAGAACCAGGGCAATGGGCATTTCCGGCACGTGAAACAGGATCTGGGCTCGGCCTGGGCCGAGTGGTCGTGGGGCGCGGCGGCGGGCGATTTCGATAACGATTGCGACACGGACCTGTATGTCGCCAACGGCTTCATAACGGCCCCGGATACGAAGGACTTCTGACTGCCCTTCTTGAAGTCCGTAGTTACGGACCCGAATCTCTTCAAGTCAGGGAAGCTCTTCAGCAACGATACGCTCGGCACGATCTCATGGAACGGGCGGGAGCACAACAGGCTCTTTTGCAACGAAAACAATGAAGGGTTCTGCGACATCGGCTTCGGCCTGGGCGTGGACACGGTGGAAGACGGCCGGAGCACGGTCTTCTTCGACATGGACAATGATGGAGACCTCGACCTGCTCGTCGCAAACATCGACGACAACCACCCGGCGCGGCTCTTTCGAAACGACGAAGGCAACCGCCGGAGCTGGCTCGAAGTGCGGCCCGTCAGCGCGCCGGGAAATATCGACGCGGTCGGAGCCACGGTGAGGGTCAGAGCGGGAGGACGGGAGATGGTCCGACCCGTCGTGGCCGGCCAGGGGTACCAGACATCATATTCAGGCCCGGTCCATTTCGGGCTCGGCGGCAACGAAAAAGCGGACGTGGTACAGGTCGTTTTTCAGGACGGCACGGAAGTGACTCTGAATGACGTGCCGTCCCGGCAGACGCTCACCGTGTACAGGGACGGGAGGATAACAAACAATCCGACCCCTTCCAAAACCTTCGTCTCCGCCAACAAACAATAGGGGCTATATGGCAACTCGACAGAGATTGAATCACACGGTAAGAACCGGCTTCCTCGAAACGGTGGACACGAAGATAATCTTCCGCGTCCCGCACCACGTCTTTCCGCTCGCGATCGACCCGGCGCACGTCGAGGCCTCGGAAGCGAGCTTCATGCGCCCGGGGGACTGGATCGTCGGCGTTAGGGTGAACGGCGAAGCCCGGTGCTACCCGGCATGGATTCTCGACAACCACCACGCGGTGAACGACACTCTGGGCGGGCTGCACGTAGCCGTCATGCACTGCGAGATCTGCTGCTCGAATGCCGCCTACATGGCCGAGCACGAAGGCAGGCGGCTCCTGTTCGGAACGGCCGGCCTTTACGGAGGCACGCTCGCCGTCTACGACACCGAGACTCGGAGCACCTGGAGCCACGGCATGGGCGTGGCCTTCGAGGGCGCTCTGAAGGGCGCATGCCTCCCTTCGATTCAGAGCTTCCAGGCGAGCTGGCAGGAGTGGCTGGCGCTCTTCCCGGAGACTACCGTCATGGCCTGGACCGAGCCCGAGTGCCACCCGGACGGAAGGCACGGGCACGGGGCCAGGGACACCTTCGCGCACGCCGGGATGTATAAGGAACCTGTCTCCACGATGATAGTCGGAAACGACCCTCGGTTGCCCGAGCATGAAATGGTCATGACGTTTGCCATCGGGAGCGAGCAGGCCGCCCTTCCATTGCGCGAGCTGGCTCGGGCCGGGGGACTGTTCCAGATGGAGCTCGCCGGGGCAGCTCTTGCGGTAATCTCCGCCGGCCAGGCGAGCGCCATGTCGGGAGCCTATTACCGCTGCCTGGCGGCGAGACCGTTTGAAGAGCTCGATTTCGAATTGCGGGACGGGCGTGTGGTCGACACCCGAACCGGGTCCGAATGGCGCGCCGACGGGCGGGCGATCAGCGGGCCGCTCGCCGGAGAGTCCTTGATCCCTCTTCCGACCATGATAAACAAGTGGCACAGCCTCGCCTGCTTCATGCCCGGCATTCGCCTGCTCGCGCACGACGGCCCGCCTGTTCCCGTAAGCCTGGGCGAAGCCTCGGAGGTGGTCAGCACGTTGCGAGCCAGGGGCGTGGCGACCGAAGTGTTACACGAGATCTATTCGCTTGAGCTGCCCGACGCGGCGGACAGGGGTTTTCATGTATTGCTCGACGGGGACCCCTTCGACCTTTTGATCTTCGAGGACGATACGACCGCCGAAGATTACGCGCTCTCTACCAGACATTCGGCGCAGGCGGGCCGACTCGTGCTGGCCTCATCTCCCGAGCGCAGGTTCAAAGACGACCTGAATGTTTACCCTCTTAGTGAAGATGAGATCGAGTGGTCGGGGCTCCTGCTCGACGATGGGTTCCTGGGGATTATCAGGGATGCCTCGTCCACTCTGAAGACCGGGCACGCCTACTCCCGGCCGAACATATCGGATCTGTACATGGCCCTGTCAGAGGGCGGCTTCGACGCCGAGATCAAGGGTTGCTGCTCGCGCGATGCGATTCCGCCCGGAGTGCTGATGGGAGTCCATATGGAGATTGAAGGCGACTCTTTCATCATCCACAGGTACAAAGACCGCGCGTCGGTCGGCGCTGACCGCGCGGCCTCCGATCATTGCCTGGCGGCAGGCAGCTTCATTATCAAATCGGACGCCGACATGTACGCCATTCCGGCTCCGATGAGCACGTTGAGAAAGCCCGACGAGGCCGTGAATTGGTCGCGGCTGCTCGACGATCCGCAGTTCATTCGCCTGGTGCAATTAATATGCGATTAAAGAGCAATAACCTCTCAGCCGAAGCCCTTGAAAGCCCGACCGAGTACGGTAGGAGCCGACCGGCCCGGCCCACGCCCGGCCTGTGGGCAAAATTCAAGGCGGGGTCGATACGCGGTTGGCATGTCTTCAAGGAGGAGACCCACCAGAGGCCGAACGAGACGCGCGAAGAATACCGCAAGCGCATGCGATTTTTCTATGGCCCGATGATCCTGCCGCTGATCGTCTACGGCGGGCTGTGCGCGATCCTCACGATCAGCTGGGGCGAGGCGGGGTTCAAATACTTCAGCCTCTTGCTCGGCGGCAACTGGATATACTTTCTGCCGGGCGCGGGCAAAGAAGTGGCGATCCCGCTGATGGTGGGCGGAGGCATTCATCCGGCGCTCGTGGCCGCCACCGTGGTATTTCTCGACAACAACGTCTCCTTCTTCATGGCTTTCAATTTCGGCTATATAGAAAAGTTCCCGATCGTGGACCGATTTGTTCGAGTCTTTCTGCAAGGGTGCGAAAAGATGCTCGGGCAGCGAAAGCTGCTTCGCAGGTTCTCTTTTCTAGGCCTGGTCTTCTTCGTGATGATCCCGTTCGAAGGGGCGGGGGGAATAGGCGGCACTCTGCTCGGAATGGTAATCGGTCTTGGGCGGCTGAGGACGTGGCTGGCCATTCTCATCGGCACGAGCATCGCGAGTTTTTCCATGGCCTACAGCGCCGAAGCGGCGAAGCAGTTCCTGTCGAAGCTGCGTTATGGGGGGTACGTAACCTTGTTCTTCTTCGTCTTCATAATAATCTACAGCATCTATAAAGAACGCAAAGCGATTCGCGAACCCGAACAAGAGCCTCCCGTGACTTCAGAACATTGATCCTGTCCGGCGCTCCTGGCCGGCTCCCGGCCAGCTCCCGGTCAGCTCCCGGTTGTCCCGAAGATCGCGGAAGCAGCCTGCTCCTTCAGTCACGTTACGGTCGGACGGCTATGTTGCGGGGCGGCAGATTTTTGTCTACGGAGGTCAGCAATGAAGAAGAGTAACCTACAGCTATTCGTCCTCGTCGTCTCTCATGGTCGGGCTCGGGGTCATCACCCTGGACCCGATCGACTACTCCGGCGGGCTCGTTCTCGCCCAGGAGAATACCAAGTCAGCTCCCCCGAAAGGAGAGTCCGGGGCAAAGGCGGATTCGCAGACGACGAGCGAACGTATGATTCCGGACTCGGCAGCCGGGTTTAAGCCCGACTGGGATCGACCGTATCCGCAATACCAGAAGGCGGGCAAGGGCTTGCTACCTTTCCCCAGGCTGCGCCCCGGCGACATCACTCCGGTGGACCTCTACCGCTACATCGGCGCCGGGACGACGTCATTCGCCTCGGTGGATGACGTGGAGAATTTCGACGCCTTCTACGAAAGATTGAGCGAGCAAAAGCCGAAGGTAATGGCGCGTTGGAAAGATTATATGAGCCTGCGCTATGACTTCACCTGTGAGGTGGACCCCAAAGCCACGATGAGCAGGAGCAAGCCGATTCCCGTCGGCCCCGTGGCGCGTCTGCCGAAAGGCATAAAGACATGGGAAGAGCTTGCCGCGCTGTCTCCCCGAGAGATCGCCGAACGCGACCTGTTCCCCGAAGGCTTCCGCCCGCTGGCACACCCCCTGCAATCGACGGCGCACCAGCTCTTCCCGCAGGTGTGGACAAAGATCCATCCCGAGCACCAGAGGTTCGACGTTGATTTCGATATTCCCGATGAATACCTGCCCGAGTTTCCGCCGCCCCTGTTTCTGACCACGAGGCCTGACCTCGGCGACGTATCGAAGGGCCGGGAGATAACTCAGGCGAATTTCCGCGAGCTCTTCGACGGGATAATTACTCCCGAGCAGATTGAAGGGCTGCGCCTCCTCGTGAGCAAGTTCCCAACGACGTGGTTCAACCAGACAAAGCACCGCCTGACCCGCGAGCCTGCCCGGGGGACCGCGTGTTTCGATTGCCACGTGAACGGTCACTCGAACGGCGCGATCGAGCTCGACCCGGGCACGCGGCCCACGCTCGCCCGCGTGCGGCTCGACACGCCCAGCCTGCGCGGCAACAATACGAGCCTGCTCTTCAGCCTGAAACGGTCGATACGCTCGCTCGACCACTTCGCCGAGGTCGAGGAGTATTTCGATGGAGACATAAGCCTGCAGACGCAGATCGGAGGGCGGCAGCTCGATAAGGTTTCGACCAATCGCATGGGCGATTTTAATTCGATCATAGGCTTCCCGCCCGCCCCGAAGCTGGATCGACTTGGCCGGCTCGACCCGTCCAAGGCCAGCGCCGAAGAGCTTAGAGGCGAGGCGCTCTTCTTCGGCAAGGCCAAGTGCTCGCAGTGCCACAGCGGGCCTTACTACTCGGATAACTCGATGCATGACCTGAAGGTGGAAGATTTCTACGTCGGCCGGGCCGAGGGATGGGTAAAGACCTTCAGCCTGCGAGGCATAAAGGATTCGCCGCCCTATTTTCACGACGGCCGGCTGCCGACTCTCGAAGATTCCGTCGAGTTCTTCAACCTGATATTTCAGTTGAAGCTCCAGCCCGTGGAGAAGAAAGAGCTGGTGGCCTTCCTGCGCTGCCTGTAAGGCGATCGGCACCAGGCAGGGTGCGCCGCCCCGAAAGCGCCGCACCCTGGCAGCATCATTGAGGACCCGGAGGCGCAAAATATCGCTTAAGAAAGCGCGTCCTTTAATCGATCGATAGGCAGGAAGCTTCGCTTCCCGATTCTGATTAAGTGCGAGGAGCTCGAAGCTCGATCCGGCCGCGCGAATCATCCATACCGGGAGACGGCGTGTTTCGGCGCCGTCTCCGGCGTGGAAAAATACCCATGTGGGTGATTGTATTTGGTTGGCGGTTGTGTAAATTAGCTTGTAATGCAAAAGCTGAAGGCCGAATTACACAGCCATGCTTCGGAAGACCCCTACGACCGTCTCCCCTACTCCGCAAGGACTTTGATCGACCGGCTCTCCGAGGAGAGTTTTGACGTGCTCGCGTTGACCCTTCACGGCATTCAGCACTTCCCCAAAGATCTCATAAAATACGCCGATAAACGCGGCATACTCCTGATACCCGGAGTCGAAGCATTCATCGAAGGCAAACACACGCTCCTGTACAATTTCGACTTCGATCCCTTAAAGATCAATACGTTCGATGACGTGCGCCGCCACAAGCGCGAAGATTGTCTGGTCATAGCTCCCCACCCTTACTATCCCGGCTTTAGCAGCCTCTGGTCCAAACTCAACCGGCACCGGGACATATTCGACGCGGTCGAGTACTGCCATTTTTATTCTCGCAGGGCTAACTTATTCAACTTTATGGCCAGAAGGAAGGCGAGAAAGTTAAAGCTGCCTATGGTGGGCACCTCCGATATCCATTCGTTGCGGCAGGTCGGCCTGACTTATTCGATGATAGAGGCAGACAAGACAGTCTCAGGGGTAATCGACGCGGTGAAAAAAGGACGGGTCGATATCGTCAGTTATCCATTGCGGTTTGGAGCCATTTTATCTATAGTGCCGGAAATAATGATCGAGAAGGCCTCCCGAGCGCTGCACGGCCAGCTAAAGTTTGACCCTAAACGGGTCAAACTCTAAATGGTCGGTTCGCAGGAAACCGGGCCTGTGCAGGCATCCGTTTGAGGAATCCGAAAGTACCCCGAAGATATCGGATTTTACCCATACGGATGATTGATTTAGCCCCTCCGAATATATTAAAAGTGAGTGATAACACTCACATATAGGAGCCATGAGTATGAGTACAAAAAAGCTGTTAGCACTGAGCGACAGCAGAAACGTGATAACGACGATTATCGGCGGCGGCAAAGCGCCTTTTAAGGACCGCGGGCTTGCTCAGGAAGCGATACTTGAAGGTCCGAGCGCCGTAGCGGTCGACGAGGAAGACAACATATACATAGCCGGTTTTTTGGCCAACCGAGTATTCAAGATCGACACCAAAGGCAGAATTTCGGCCTTTGCGGGAACGGGAGAGAAGATAACGTCGGGAGACGGCGGGCCTGCCGTTGACGCGGGGCTGAACGGGCCGAGCGCGATCGCGGTCGATGGCGGTCTCGTCTACATCGCCGAGCAGCTTAGCGACCGCATCCGGGTCGTTGACACGAACGGGGTGATAAACACTTTCGCGGGGAACGGAAGGGGGGGCCTCGTAGTAGACGGCAAGCGCGAGCCGATCAAGGACGGGGTTCATGCCACCAAGGCGCCACTCGAGCAGCCGGCGGGCCTCGCCATCAGAGACGGCGAGCTGTATTTTACCGAGTTCGCCGGCAACCGCGTCCGAAAGGTGAACAAGGACGGGACGCTCAGCACCGTGGCCGGGACCGGCGAACGGACCTCCGCCGGTGATGGCGGTCCCGCCACTGAAGCGTCTCTACAGGGGCCTACAGGCATACTCGTGGACCATCGAGGTAGAGTTTACGTCTCGGAGGTCTTCAGCGCCCGCATCCGCCGCATAGACGAGAAGGGCCGAATAACCACCGTCGCGGGACTCGGGAAATCCGGGCAGCCCGCCGACGGAGACCGCGCGCGCGGGGCGAGACTGCGGTGGCCTCACGGCCTCGCCCTCGATGAAGAAGATAACCTTTACGTCGCCGACTTCGCCGCCAATCGCGTCTATGCGATCGGCCGCGACGGGCTCATCAACACGATCGCGGGTACGGGCAAAGGCGGCCCTCTGAAGGCCGGTCGCGCGACCACGGGCCCCATCGAAAACCCTCTCGGTCTGGCTATCGATTCTTCGGGCGGCCTCTTGATCACTCTATTCAATCAGGGCTCTCTCGTGCGGATCGATCCGAAAGGGCGGGTCGAACATCTTGTGGGACAGCCGAGCAAGAGGAGGGCAACCCAGGCGAGTCCGGGTGAAGCGTATTTGAAGGGCGTGGGCGGCGTTACCAGCGATGTTAAAGGAAACATCTACGTGGCGGAGGTATTCGGCAACACCGTGCACAGGGTGACGCCGAGCGCCAGGATGACCACTTTCACGGGCAGCGGGTTCGCCCGTTCGAGCGGTGACAGTAACGGCGCTTCCGATGCCGAAGTGAATCACCCGGTGGGGCTCTGGCCCCACAACGGAGGGCTCTTCGTGGCCGAGGCCGACGGCCATCGCATCCGCTTCATCGATGAAGATGGGGTCATCACGACGATAGCCGGCACGGGCGAGCCCGGATTTCTCGGCGATGGGGGTCGGGGCGCGGACGCCTTGATGGCCCACCCT
>DATLMR010000358.1:0-9693 GCA_035537555.1 Blastocatellia bacterium | reverse complement strand
CTGCCGGACGTGTTGCACATAGTGATAACGAGCCGGAGCATGCCTAACCTGTCGGTGACGAGGCTCAGGAGCAAGGGGCTGGTGGGGGTGCTCGACAGGCAGGATCTGTTGTTCACTCGCCCCGAGGTCGAGCAGCTGTTTAAGGATATGCTCGGGCAGGGGGTCACATCGGAGATGATAACCAGCCTCTACGAGCGCACCCACGGCTGGGCGACCGGGCTTCAACTGATCGTGCAGGCGTTCGAGCAGAGGAGCGAAATGGCGCCGCGCGACCCCGGCGGCGATCAGGCGCGAAGAAGCGGCGGCCCGGGCGACGAGGGCGTGATGCTTGAGATTCTCAAGCAGAGCGAAGAAGAGATCTTCGATTACTTCGCCGAAGAAGTGCTCGATTACGAGAGCCCGGAGACGCAGGAACTGCTAATGCGACTCTCGCTGTTCAAGCACATCGACCCCGCGACGGCCGGTTGCGTGCTCCCGCCCGAAGAGGGCTATCAGCTGCTCTCGTCGCTCCAGAGGCGTAATCTCTTCATCTCTCACGTCGAGGGGGGCGGGGTGGACGAGTACAGCTTTCATCCGATGTTTCGCCGCTTCCTGCGCCGCCGCCTGAAGGCGAGGCTCGGCGAATCGGGCATGCGGGCGCTTTATCGCGAAAACGGCGACAAGCTGATGCGGATGGGCAAGTGGCAGAAGGCCGGGCTTCAATACGCCGAAGCGAACGACACGGAGGCCATGGCTAAGATCATGGTCGAGCACGGTCGCGAGCTGATAGACGCGGGGCTGTTCGAGATCGTCAAGCGCGGATACGAGGCCGTGAGCGCATCGGGCTCCAGGCTGCACCCGGAGATAGTTCGCCTTCGCGCGCACATCGCCCGGACGGAAGGCGACCCCGACCTCGCCGAGCGCCTCTTCCTGAAAGCGGTCGATGATTCACGCGCCGTAGGAGACGCCCGCTGCGAAGCCTCTTCGTCGCACGGGCTCGCGGCGGCCCTGCTGCAAAGGGGCGAGCACGCTCGCGCCTACGCTCTGGCGCGGGAAGCCCTCCCCAAGGTCCCTCCGGAAGACCTGGTGCTCCAGGCTCAGTACGAGCAGGTGTTAGGCAATTGCCGCTTCCTGCTCGGGGTTTCGAGGGGGGAGTTCGACGATGCCCTCGAGTCGTGGAGGCGCGGGGTCGATCTCGCGCGAAGGGGTGGGAACGAACGCCTCGCCAGGATCATCGCCCACAACATCGGAGTGCCTTACGCCTTCGCGGGCGACTTCGCCCGCGCCCGCGAGTGGTTCGCGCAGCTGGTCGAAGGAGACGCGGCGCGCGTCCCGGTCCCTCAACAGGCGCTCGCTTACTGCAATCTCTCCCGCGCCGACATGCTGACGGGCGACTTCGAAGCCTGCGAGCGACACCTGGATAAGGCTATGGAGATTTGCCGCCTGCTCAACCTCACGTCCGAGAGGGCTGAGACGAACGAGATGATGGGCAATCTCTTTAGAGCGCGAGGCCAGTTCAGCTCGGCCCGCGAGCACTATGCCAGGGCCGAGGACCTCTACCGCGACGCCCGCATGCAGCTCGAATCGCGAGAGCTGCCCGAAGAACAGCTGAAGCTGCTTATGGCCGAAGGGAGCTTCTCCAAAGCGCTCGACGCGGCCGGCAAGCTGCTGGAGATCAGGGCGGGCATCGGCCACGGGGTGCCGCTCGCTCGCGCCCGCCTGCTCCTGGCGCAGGCGCGGATCGAAAGCCGGGAGGGCGACCCGAGGGAGCTGCTCTCGGAAGCGCTCGCGCAATTTACCGCCTGCCGCTCGAACGTCCTTATCGCCCAGGCCCGTATGCTTCTCGCGCGGGCGGAGCACGGGGCGGGCAATATAGACCAGGCGATCGGCCATCTCGCGGAAGCCGTGCGGATCGCGCGCTCCTTCAATTACTCGTACTGGATCAAGACCGAAGCCGAGCGCTCACCCGCCCTCTTCGCCCTTGCGGTCGCCCGCCAGGTCGAGCCCGAATACCTGAAAGGCCTCGGCCTTGATAGTGGATGGGCGGGCGAAGGTGCCGAAGCGGGACGCCGGGCAGCCGTCGCCGGGCGGGCCGAAACTCGCCCGACCCCTCGCTCGGAGCCGAAGGCCGAGCGCGAGATCGACCTGACGATCAACCTTCTCGGGGCCGTGCAGGTGTTTCGCGAGCGCGATCACAGGCTTTCGCCCGATGCCTGGACGCTCTCGCGCGCGCTCCGCATCCTTTGCTTCATCGCCTCGCGCCATAATCATCGCGCGACGAAGGATGCCATCATCGAGACCTTCTGGCCCGATACGCCGCTCGAAGACATCGACAAGAACTTCTGGCCCACCGTCTCGCACATACGCCGCGCGCTCAACAGCAGCCAGGAAGTGAAAAAGAACTTCATACGGTACCGCGAGAGCGCCTATTACCTGAACCCCGAGTTCAACTACCTGCTCGATACCGAAGAGTTCGAGCGGCTGGTCGCCGAGGCCCGGGCCGCTCGCCGCCAGGGCGACGCGGAACGCTTCACCGCCTCCGCCCACCGCGCGAGCGAGATTTATCGCGGAGATTTTCTCGAAGAGTTTTATGATAACTGGGCCGAAGAGCCGCGCGCTTACTATCGCAATATCTACTTCGCGCTGCTCAAGGAGCTGGCGGACCACTACCACCGCGCCGAAAGATTCGAACAGTCGATCTCTTATTGCCGGATGATCCTGAAGCGCGACCCTTATCGCGAGGACGTGCACAGGCAGTTGATGGACGCGCACGCCCGCACGGGCAACCGCGCCGCGCTCAAAGAGCAGTACGAAGACCTCCGCACGCTCTTGATGGACGAGCTCGGAGTCGATCCGCTGCCCGAGACCACCGCGACTTATAAGAGACTCGTATCCGGCTCCTAGAGCCGGTTTGAAGCCTATGCTGCCGCAATTTTTTTTAAGGACGAAGCTATTGCCGCCGCGACTGGGGAGGCGTGTGCTGTCTCGGCCCCGCCTGTCTGAGCGCCTGCGAAGCTACCTCGACCGCCCGGCGACCATACTATGCGCCAACGCCGGGTGCGGGAAGACGACGCTAGTGACGGAGTTCGTCAGGTCGTCGTCATTGAGGTCGGTCTGGTATCAGATAGACCCGTCTGACCTGGACCTAGCAGTATTTTTCGGGTACCTGGTCTACGGGATAAGGAACCTGAGGCCGGAGTTCGGGCAGGTGGTGCTGGGGTTCATCTCGGAGACTGAGGACCTGGCATCGAAGACGGACCAGCTGGTGGACGTGTTCGTAAACGAGGTGAGCGAGCAGATAGAAGAGAAGACCATAGTGGTGCTGGATGATTACCATCACGTGGACACGTCGGAGCCGATAGCGGCGGCCGTCGACCGGTTGCTGCAATACCTGCCGGACGTGTTGCACATAGTGATAACGAGCCGGAGCATGCCTAACCTGTCGGTGACGAGGCTCAGGAGCAAGGGGCTGGTGGGGGTGCTCGACAGGCAGGATCTGTTGTTCACTCGCCCCGAGGTCGAGCAGCTCTTCACGGAGATCTTCGGCCGCTCGCTCCGGCCGGAGCTGGTGAGCCAGCTTTATAAAGAGACTGACGGATGGGTCACGGCGCTCCAGTTGATTCAACAGTCTTTCGACCGGGCGAGCGATCACCCGCGCGGCGTGACCGAGCAGGAGCCCGCGTTCTTCGCGAACGCTTTTCATCAGTCCGAGCTCGATATATTCGATTATTTCGCCGAAGAGGTGCTGCAATTCGAATCTCCCGAAACGCGCATGCTGCTCGCGCGCCTCTCTCTGCTCGAACGAGTCGACCCCGCCACATGCGACGCCGCGCTCGGCATCAGCGATTGCCGCGTGCAATTGCACGCGCTGGCGCGGCGCAACGTCTTCATCTCGCATATCTACGCCTCGGGGGTGGAGGAGGAGTACCGCCTGCACCCACTCTTCCGCAGCTTCCTGAGCCGGTGGCTCGTCAATGAAGTGGGCGGGGAGGAAGTCAAGCGCCTGCACAGGGAGTGCGCCGGGTACTTCGCCGAGACGGGCCAGTGGGACCTCGCGGTCAATCATTTCACCGAAGCGGAGGCGGCGGACGACGTGGCGGCCATGCTCGCGAAGTACGGCGCGGATCTCGTCGGCTCGGGGCGGTTCGAGACGATCAAGCGCGCGTTCGAGCGCCTCCCCGAAGGATCGCTCTTCGACAATCCGCACGCCCTGATTACGCGCGCGGATGTCGGCTTGATAGAAGGCGACCACGCGCGCGCGCTTTCGCTCTACGTCCAGGCGGCGCAGATAGCGCGGGCGAAAAATGAGAAGATCGTCGAGGCGGAATCGATGCGCGGGCAGGCCTACATCGCGAGGTACAGGGGCGATTGCGAGCACGCCGTCAGCCTCGCGACGGCGGCCATTGACCTCGCGCCGGAGCTCCCCCGTCTGCGCGCGCGCTGCTTCAACATAATCGGCCTCTGCCACTTCATCCTCTCTCAGGACACGGTGAAGGCCATCGAAAGCTGGCGCGCGGCGCTCGAAGAGGCCCGCCGCGCAGACGACGACCGCTTCAGCCGCATCGTTCTGCACAACCTCGGCCTGCCCTATTCCAGGGAGGGCGATTTTAACGAGGCGCTTCGATGGCTCAGCCAGATGATCGAGGGCCGCCCGGAGAACGACAGGCTCTATTCGGCCAAAGCCAAAGCCGTCCCCTTTCCGCAGGAGGCGATAGCGCACCTGAACGTGGCGAGGCTACAGATAGTGCAGGGCCGCCTGGATGAGGCCGAATTCCACCTTCAGCTCGCGCTCGACCGCTGCCAGCTCTTCAATCTCAAAACGGCCACGGCAGAGACGCTCGAAGCCTTCGGCAATCTCTACCGCGAGCGGGGCGACTTCAACCGCGCGCTCGATTTCTACAACGAAGCCGCGCGCGCCTACCGCGACGCGGGCCTCGCGCTCACGGACCGCGAGCTGCTCGACGAGCGCGCGACCCTCTATCTCAAGATGGGAGAGACGGCCCTCGCCGAGCGCGAGGCCGATGAGTATCACCGCGCGCGGGCGCAGGGCTCGCCCGCCGAGCGCGCCGCCGCGCTCATCACTCGCGGCCGCATCGATATGGCGCTCGGGCGAATGGAAGCGGCCGAGGCGGAGCTTTCCGAAGCCGTCCATCTCACCCGCTCCGGCAGCCTCTACTTCAACGAAGCGCGCGCGGTGCTCCCGCTCGCCAAGCTGCTCTGGGACACGGGCCGAAGGGACGAGGCGCTGGCTCGGCTGCGCCGCGTGATAGACCTGGCCATCCGATACGACTATTCTTTCTGGCTCGCATCCGAGACCGCGCAGGCTCCGGCGCTCTTCAGCGCGGCGATAGACGCGGGCGTGGCGGCGGATTACCTGGTCCAGGTCGTGCCGCCCGAGATCCGGCGGGCGGAAGCGCGCGCGCCCGAAGGCGCGCCGAAGACCGCGCCCGCAAGCCCCGTCGAATCCATTATCGAAAGGCCCGCCTGCGACCTGGTCTTGAACCTGCTCGGCCCGGTCGAGGTCCTTCGCGCTCCCTCGGACGCGCTCAAGGAGGCCTGGCGATTATCGAAGGCCTTGCACATACTCTGCTACGTCGCCTCGCGCCGCAATCATCGCGCGCCGAAAGAGACCCTCGTCGATATCTTCTGGGCCGAGGCCGACCCGGAGACGGTGGCGAAGAATTTCCACCCGACCATATCTCACCTTAGAAAGGCCCTGAATTCCGGCCAGGTGGTCAAGAAGGATTTTATACTTTACCGCGAAGGCGCGTACCTTCTGAACCCTCAGTACGCGTACCAGATGGACACGGAAGAGTTCGAGCGGTTGCTCGCCGATGCCCGCGAGGCCCGCCACGCGGGCGACGAGGAAGGCGCGGCGGAAAAGCTCGGGGAAGCCATACGGCTCTATCGCGGAGATTTCCTCGAAGAGTTCTATTACAACTGGATCGACGAGCTTCAAAGCTATTACCGCGACCTCTACCTCGAAGCGCTCAAGGAATTGATAAAATATCACGGAGAGCGGAACAACCCCGATCAGGTGATCCGATACGGGCAGATAATTCTGCAACGCGACCAGTACCAGGAAGAGGTGCACTGCCGCGTGATGGAGGCCTACGTGCGGTCGGGCAATCGCGCGGCGGCCATCGAGCAGTTCGACGGCCTCAGAAAGCTGCTGCGCCGCGAGCTCGGCGTCGAGCCTCTGCCCGCGACCATCGCCCGCTACGAAGCCTTGATAAAATAAGCCCCGGTCGTAGAACCTAATCGTAGAACCTGATAGCGCGCCGCAGTCGGCGGTTGCGAACGTGACTCCGGCGGGCGTACTCGCCGAAAACGGAAGGCCGCACGGCCTTCCGTTTTTCGTTGAATCTTAAAGTGGAGCCGAGGGGATCCCGACCCTGCACCGGTGGCCGTCGTCGGCCCTGCGCGCTATTGCTTCTTCTCCGGCCTGGTGATGAGGTCGATCGTGACTTCGATATTATCTCCCAGGAAGTTCGGAACGTTCTTGTTTTTATAGCTGATGCCGTAGTCCTGCCGATTGAGCACGAGCCTGGTCGAAAAGCCCATACTGCCGGGAGTCCCGTCGGGGTTCTTCGCGGGGCCTTTGATGGTGAAGGGGAGGGTGATCTCTTTAGAGACTCCGTGCATCGTGAAGGTGCCGTGGGCGAACAGGTTGCCGCCCTTCTTCTCGATGCGCTTGCTCTCGAAGGTGATCTCCGGGAACTTCTCCGCGTCGAAGAAGTCGGGAGTTCTCAGGTGTGCGTCCCGCTTGTCGATCCCCGTGTCTATGCTCGCGGCCTTTATGACGGCTTTGACCGATGATTTGGTGATGTCGGATTCGTCGTAATCGATGTCGATGGTGAAATCCGTGAACTTGCCCGTGACCCTCGCCAGACCGTCCATGATCGGAACGGAGAAACTCACGTTCGAATGATTCGTGTCTATGCCGTACCTGGTCGAGCCCAGGGCGACCACGGCGAGCATGGTCATCATTACGGCGACTATCGTGTACCTCTTAAGCATCCATCTCTCCTCTTAGATATATTTTTGTTGCCCTCGCGTATAACCGGGGACAGCACCGAGTATTACATACCCTTTAGCTTCATTCAATTCCAAGCCACGCCCGCCTGTTTCGGGTCTCATCCCGGGCGGCTCAAGGTTAGTTCAAGATTTCTTCAATAGGCCGCCCGTATCCTGCCCGCGGTATAAAGGCAGGCTCGGCGGGTCTGTGTGTGAGCCGTTTCACTTACGGAGGGAATATGCGATACCGAAATCCGCTTCTCTGGATGCTCCCGATTCTGATGGCCCTCGGCAGCTCGAGCTTTGGCGCTCCGCGTGTCGATCCCGAGCTGAGCGCGCGGCTTGCCTCCGCGAGCGCGTCGGCGCGATTCGGCGTCATACTCACGTTTCATGGCGACCGGGTGACGGAGGCGGACGTGGACCGGGCGCGGGCGCTCGGAATCACCTCGGGGGTTCGGATGAGGAATTTCCCGATCATGGCGGTAAACGCCACGGGGCCGCAGATTCAGCAGATGCTAGGCTGGCCCTCGCTTCGCTCGATATATTTGAACACGCCTCTTCAATTGAACCTGCATCAGACGAAGCCGCTCATCGGCGTTTCGCGCTTGAGATCGGATGCCGCGATCACCGCGAGAAATCGCGGGGTGCCAATTTCCGGGCGCGGAGTGACGATAGCGATCAACGATTCGGGCATCGACGGCACCCACTCGGATCTCACGTTCAACCCGCTCAACGCGAGCGTGAGCAAGACCATTCAAAATGTCCTGATCAATCCGAACGGCGCGGACGGGCTCGTCATTCGCGCCGACTCGCTCGGCAACCCGGTCGAAGGCTTTCTGCCCCCCACCTTCGTCGAAAACGTCCTCGATACCGATACGCACGTGGGCCACGGCACGCACGTGGCCGGGATAGCGGCGGGGACCGGGCAGGCCAGCGGGGGGCTCTATCAGGGCGTGGCGCCCGGAGCGAAGCTGCTGGGGCTCGGGTCGGGCGGAGTGCTGTTCGTGCTCGGGCAGATCGCCGCTTTCGATTACATCTACACGAACCAGTTCATCTACAACGTCCGCGTGGTGAACAATTCGTGGGGCAACTCCGCCGCCCTCGCCGATCCCGACCACCCGATAAACGTGGCGAGCAAGAGACTGCACGACGAGGCCCACATACTGATAATCTTCGCGAACGGAAACGACGGGCCGCGCCCGAATACGCAGAACAGGTGGGCGTCTCTTCCCTGGACCGTAAATGCCGGAGCCTCGATGAAGGACGGCAGGCTGGCGAGCTTTTCATCCCGAGGCATCTTCAACGATCCGGTGATTCATCCGACCGTGCTCACGCCCGGAAGCGGAGGGCCTGCCGAGCAGGGCTACACGTCGGCCGTCATCGCCGCGCGCGCGCACAGCAACGCGGTAGCCACGGGGCTCGGCGACGACGCGGAGATACCGCCCGCCTTCCTCTCAAGCTACACGCAGATAGTGGGAACTTCGATGGCCGCCCCGCACCTCGCGGGAGTAGCCGCCTGCATACTGGAGGCGAATCCGTCTCTGCTGCCCGACGACGTGAAGACTATTCTCGAGCGCACGGCCACCCCCCTCGCGACCTATGACGAGTTCGAGGCGGGCGCGGGGCTGGCCAACGTTCACGCGGCGGTTGACCTCGCGCTCAATCCGCAGAAGCCTTACGGCAATCTCGGATTCACGGGCAAAGGGCTTTCGCTCGCCGAACAGGACGGCGGCTCTTTCGATGCGGTACTCCCTTCGGGAGGGACGACGACGCACGACTTCGAGGTCCCTCCCAACACGAGATTCACCTTCGTCCAGCTCGATTGGAGCGGAGCGATCGGCGAAGGAGCGGTCATCGTAGACAACACGAGCATCGCGATTAACGATCTCGCCCTTTCCGTCCGGCAAGGCGATCAGCAGGTAGCGGCCTCGAACGCGCTGAACCTCGCGGCGCTGTTTGGAGCGCGCGAATCGGTGAAGATCGAGTTTCCCCGGGCGGGCAGCTACACCGCGAGAGTGAGCGCGGACCTCGCGGGGGCGGGCGCGCTCGCGGACCAGCCTTACAGGCTGAAGATCACTCACTACGTCTTCGATCCCGCGCAGGTCTCGGACATAAGCGGGCTCGACGCGGCCACGCAGGCAAAGGCGTTGCGGCTCGTATACGACCGCGTGCTCTCTGCCGACAACGCCGCTTTTCGCCCGAATGATTCGCTCACGCGCATGGAGATGGGCCGCGCGCTGATGCTCGGAGCGAGGGTGCCGCAGTACGTCCCGGGCCAGGCGAGCTTCGTGGACCTGGCCCCCGGAAGCTCCGGCGCTCTGATAGCCGAGTCTCTCAAGCGCGAGGGGGTGATGGGTCTTTCCGGCGCGGCGTTCGGGCCGGGCGCGCAGGTGAGCCGCATAGAGCAGGCCGTGGCGCTTGTGCGGGCGCTCCGGCTGGACGCGCAGGCAAGGGCGCTCGCCAATACGAACGTCACAGTGGGCGGGCAGACGCTGACGGACAACGCGGGCATACCTCCGGCTCTGCGGGGATACGTGCAGATAGCGATAGATCGCGGAGTAATGGAGGCTCTCCCGGCCGAGCTTCGAGAGGTCGCGCCGGGCCAGTATCAGGCCGTCCCCGGCCCTCGATTCGAGCCCGACAGAACGGTCAGGAGGGTCGAGTTTCTCAATCCCATGCTCAAAGTGCTCGCGATAC
>DATLMR010000357.1:0-6581 GCA_035537555.1 Blastocatellia bacterium | reverse complement strand
CAATCCGGCCGACGCCTCGGCCCACTACAACCTGGGGTTGATATACCAGCAGAGGGGCCAGGTCGAAGAAGCGAAGGCGAGCTTTCGCCGCGCCGTCGAGATAGACCCGGGCGAGACCGACGCGCACTACCAGCTCGGCCGCATCGCGCGGGAGCAAGGCAGGCCGCCGGAAGCCATCGCGCATTTCGAGGCCACCGTGCAGCGCGACCAGGAGCACAGCCAGCACGAGATATGGCGGGAGATCGGCCGCACCTACTTTCAGGCAGGCCAGTATGAGGACGCGCGAAATGCCCTGGAAAGATTCCTTCAACGTCGCCCCTCGGACGCCGAAGGCCGCTACCACTACGGGCTCACCCTCCAGAAGCTCGGGCGCGAGCAGGATGCCGCCGCGGAGATGCGAGCCTGTATAGAGGCCGTGCGCTCTTCGCCCGCTTACAAGTACCGGGCCGAGAGGCGCTGGATGAACGAGGCGGAGGCGTTCCTGCGCGCGCAATCGACGTGACCCCTTGCGCCCCGCCGCACCTCGCCTGTACCCTCTGATTTATGGAAGCAATCCTTGCGCTGGAAGATGGAAGGGTGTGGCGCGGGCGCGGTTTCGGCGCCGCCGCCGAGGCCGTGGGAGAAGTCGTCTTCAATACCGCGATGACCGGGTATCAGGAGATTCTGACCGACCCGTCCTACTGCGGCCAGATCGTTACCATGACGTATCCCCTCATCGGGAATTATGGGATCAACGCCGAAGATATGGAATCGCGCCGAATATTTGCCGAAGGGCTGATAGTGCGCGAGCTGTCGCGCACCGTCTCCAACTGGCGCGCGGAGACCTCTCTGGACGCTTACCTGAAGCGCGGAGGCATACCCGGAATATCCGAGATCGACACGCGGTCGCTCGTCCGCCACATCCGCGAGCGAGGCTCCATGCGAGGCTGCCTTTCCACCGCAGGCAGCGAAGAGGGAGCGGTCATAGAGCAGGCCCGCAAGGCTCCCGACATGGTCGGGCTGGAGCTGGCTTCGGTAGTGAGCTGCCGCGAGCCTTACACGTGGACCGACGACCAATCCGGCACCTACGGGTCGCCTCGCCTGCTCCATCCGAACATCAGGCCCGCCGCCTCGGAAGGGATCGAGCCGGGCGCGGCCGTCTTCGAGCCGCGCTTTCACGTGGTCGCATACGACTTCGGCTTGAAGAACAACAGCCTTCGCAACATGGCGGCGCTCGGGTGCCGGGTCACGGTCGTCCCCGCGCTCACTTCCGCTGAAGACGTGATGACGCTCAGGCCCGACGGCATATGGCTCTCGAACGGGCCGGGGGACCCTGAGCCCCTGACAGGCGTTGTAGCCAATCTCAGGAAGCTCCTGGGAAGGTACCCCATATTCGGCATCTGCCTCGGACACCAGCTTATGGGCCTGGCCCTCGGCGGGCGTACCTACAAGCTGCCCTTCGGCCATCACGGCGGCAACCAGCCCGTGAAGGATCTCGCCACGGGCCGTGTGGAGATCACGGCTCAAAATCACGGCTTCGCCGTAGACGCCGACTCGCTCCCCGGGGATTGCGAAGTGACGCACCTCAACCTGAACGACGGGACTGTAGAAGGGCTCAGGCATCGCGATCACCTCGCCTACTCCGTGCAGTACCACCCCGAAGCAGGGCCCGGCCCACACGACGCCGCCCACCTCTTCGACCGCTTCGTCGAGATGATGGAAGAGAAGAGATAGGCCCCGGCCCTCGCGGCGCATCTTGAGAGACTCGCTTCACCCCGTATTTCTGAGCCCCGCCGAGATGCCGTTGATGGTCGCGGCGAGCGCGTAATCCAGGTCGTCGCCCTCTTCTCCGCCGCGCTTGCGCCGAAGCAGGTCCACCTGAATCAGGCTCATGGGATCGACGTAAGGGTTTCGCAGGCGGATCGAGCGGGCGAGCACCGCGTTGTTTTCAAGCAGGCGCGACTGTCCGGTTACCCGGAGCAACTCTCTGCGGCTCCTCTTAAACTCCTCGGCTATCATCGCGAAGACGCGATCGCCCAGCTCCCGGTCCGACACGAGATCGGCGTAGAGCCGCGCGATGGTGAGGTCGGCCTTCGCGAGCCCGATCTCGACGTTTCTTATGAGGTCTGAAAAGAGCGGGAAATCGTCGAGCATGGCTCGCAGCAGCGCGGCGTTCTGCGCGCCGGTCGCGTTGAATCGTTCGAGAGCGAAGCCCACCCCGAACCAGGCGGGCAGGACGTGGCGGCTCTGCATCCAGCCGAAGACCCATGGAATGGCCCTCAAATCTTCGAGCCCGCGCCGCTCTCCGCGCCTCGCGGGCCGCGAGCCGATCTTCGCGAGCCCGAAGTCGAGCACGGGCGTCGCCTCTTCGAAGTAAGGGAGGATGTCGGGGTTTTCCGCCACCTTCTCGCGATAAAAAGCGAGCGCGTCTCCGCTCATCCGATTCATGGCGGTCTCCCACTCCGGGTCGTCCGCCTGCTCGCGGCCGGGCCGCACTAGCGCCTCCATCGACGCGGCTATCATCAATTCGAGGTTTCGCTCGGCCAGCACCGCGTCCGAGTATTTCCAGTTCAAGACCTCGCCCTGCTCGGTTATCTTTATAGTGCCGCCGAACGCGCCCGAAGGCTGAGCCACGATCGCGCTGTGCGTGGGGCCTCCGCCTCGCCCCACCGTGCCGCCGCGCCCGTGAAAGAGCGCGAGCTTCACATCGCACTCGCGCGCGACTTCGTGTAACGCGCGGTGCGCCCTGTAAATCTCCCAGATGCTCGTGAGCATCCCGCCGTCTTTGTTCGAGTCGGAGTACCCGAGCATCACCTCCTGATTCCTGCCCCAGGAATCGAGCAGCCTCCGGTACCTCGGAGAGGTCCAGAGCGCGCGGCAGATCGACGGGCATGCGCGAAGGTCTTCTATGGACTCGAAGAGGGGCACGGGCATGATGCCCGGGTCGCGGCCGTCGGGAGAGGCCGCGACTCGCACCCCGCTCAGCTCCATCAGCCAGGCGAGCGAAAGAACGTCCTCGATGCCGCGCGCGCCGCTGATGACGTAGCTGCGAATCGCCTCGGGCGGGTAATCGCGCTTGAACTCGGCCAGGTGGCGCAAGGTGTCGAGCAGCTCGGTCGTCTCCGCGTGCGGAGGGTCCGGCAGCTCCAGGCGCTCCGCGCCGTCGAAGACGCCCCCTTTCGACAGGTCCGAGACGGCTCGCGCGTGCACGCGCGCGTGCTGGCGAATGTCGAGGGCGTGCAGGTGGAAGCCGAAAGTCTCCGCCTTTCTCAGCAGGGGATCGAGCATGACTCGCGCCAGCCTCTCCGCCCTGTTTTCCGCGAGGCTCGCGCGCATGACTTTAAGATCGGAGGCAAACTCTCCGACGCTCGTGTAAGCGTCCGCGTGCGCGGGCTCGTCGCGCGCCGAGAGCAGGCGGCGCAGCATGTAGACAAGGAAGCTTCTGTATAGCTCTTCGGGCGAGCGCATCGCGGCCTTCGGATCGTTGATCGCGATTCTAGAAGCGTAGACGTCCAGCGCCTCGCGCATCTCGCGGGAGACGGGCACCTGATGCGATGAAGGGCTCAGGTACCGGATCAGGTTTTCGATCATGCTTATGTAATGATCGAGGATGGTCCGCCGCGCCATATCCAGGGCGGTGCGGGTGTAGGAAGGCGTGACGTATGGATTGCCGTCCCGGTCGCCGCCGATCCACGAGCCGAAGAGGACGGAGAGCGGCATGTCGCGCGCCTGTAAGTCGCCCGCGTAGGTCTCGCGAAAAGCCGACGCCAGCTCTTCATACAGCCCCGGCAGAGTCTCGATCAAGCAGGTCGGATAGTAATCGAGCCCCATCTTTATCTCGTCGCTCACGGTCGGCTGGCGGCGGCGCACTTCATCCGCCTGCCATAGCGCCGTGATCTCGGAGGCTATGGCCTCTTCCTGCTTGATCGCTTCCCCGTCGGTGAGCGGCAGGCGGTCAAGCTCTTCGAGCGCTTCGGCGATCTGCCGCCGCTTGAACAACACCGTGCGCCGCGCGACTTCCGTCGGGTGCGCCGTGAAGACCGGAATGACCTTCACGCGCGCGAGCCACTCGAGCGCCTCCTCCCGCGAGATGCCCGCGTCGCGCATGCGAGCGAGCGTGCCCCGAAACGAGCCCGGCTGCGGAGCGCGCTCGGGCGTGAGCTCGGCCGACCGGCGGCGGCGCTTGCGATGGTTGGTCTCGGCGAGATTGGTCAGCTCGAAATAGATGGCGAAAGCTCTCGTCATTCGGTATGCGTCGGTGACGGAGAGGCGATTGACGATGCCCCTGACGCGAGCCATCAATTCGACTTCTTCGGGAGAGTTGCCCGAGTAGCTCTCTCCCCCGGCCTCCATCTCGCGGTGCTCGATTGCGAGCAATCTGAGCTGTTCTACCGAGCCGAACAGCTCGCGGCCGGCCTGCTCCTTGAGCACCTCTCCGAGCAGGCGGCCGAGCGAGCGCACGTCGCGCCTGAGCGGGGCCTCCTTCAATTCCGCGTCGTCGCTCGTAAGCTCGGCGAGCCTCGACGACTGTTCGTCCGCTTTCCACAGGGGCATGGTATCGGCCATCTCATTCTCTCCTTCGTATCCGGCGCGCGACCCGCATACATTCTATGTCAAATCATGCGTCGTTGGGAGCGGCCCGATGGAATACGGCGCGTCGATTTTTCGGCGGGCACAACTGAAAGGAGGACCGCTTGCGGTCCCCCTCCACACGACAACGGTTTATCGCGCCGTCGCGAATTTAGACGATCACTGATTGCAGGCGCTATCGCGAGTGCAATTGAAAGGCGCGCTCGCCTGCTCGCCGGGATTTGTGACAGTGATGAAGCCGGGAAGGTTCGCGCAGATGCGCCCCCTGGCCACGATGCGCCCGAACGCGCCCGGCGCGAGCATATCTTTAAACTTGAGGCTTTTCGGCGCAACGCCGTCGATTGAGACCGAGGCCCCGGGCCTGAAGTTGTTTCCGAAAATATCGAGGGTGAGCGCGCCAGAGGCGCTCCTGTTCACCCTACAACTGGTGACTGAAGCGACGGGGGGAGGCGGGCTGCCGCCTTCGGAGACAGACGAGCCGCGGCAGGCGACCGTCACCTGAATGCCCTGCTCGTTTCCAAGCGGGCATCCTTCGGGCGCGCCTTCGGGAAGCGTCGTCAGGTTGCGGCTCGTGCCGTTAGGCCCGCTCGCGAAGATCAGGAAAGTCTTGCCCGCGCTTTCGGGTCCGAAGTCGAAGAGCGCGTCGATGAAGTTATTGCTAAGTATGACGAACCTCGAAGACCGGATGACGTTGGAAGGATTGCCGCGCTCGACGGCGAAGACAGACGTGACGTTCGGCTGCCCGTTCGGCTGGATAAAGCACGAGCCGGGGATTATGAGGTCCTGAGGCTCCGAGCAGCTGACGGCGGAAGGGGAGGCCGATATGATCACAGGCGCTCTGAGGCCGAGGTCTATCGCGCTGGTGACCGCCTGGGAAGTCTCTCCGAAAACGTTGTCGTCACCCGCTCCGACGGTCCTCGTGAGATTCAGCCCGGCAATTCCTCCGCAGCATGCCAGGGGAAATGCGGTTCCCGGAAGCTGGGGCGACAGAGGCTCAAGCGTCGCCTGAGTCAGCAGGGGATTTACGTGAGTGATGTTTTTGAGAGGGATGGAGAGCTCCGGCACCCCGTCGCCGTTCGTGTCGCACGTCACTGCTACGGCGGTCGGCGCGAATCCGCAGCCGACTATGTTGAGCTTCACCCGGCAGAGCGCGTTGATGATACCGACGGTGGAATCTCCGCTCACAGGCGGTTGATCCGGAGCGACCGCGACCGGGAGATGAGGCACGGCCCTGATGCTTTGCTGGCCCGGAGGCGGCCAGCCCGTCGCCGAAGCTACCGTCACGGAGATCGAGCGCGCGCTCGCGCCTGCTTTACCGGCCGCGCGAGCCGGGGCGGCGGGGCAGGCGGACGCGAGCAGGAGAAGCAAAGCTATTAAGCCTGGTCTCATCTTGTAAACTCTTCCCTCCGGGCCATTATGGGACTTCCGCTATAAGACTGCCACTATAAGACTTCCGCCGGGCATCTATTCAAAATGGCCCTCGAATGTACTCATGACAGGCAGGGCGCGGTTTATCGGGGAAGAGTATAATACAAAGCCCGCTCGGGGACCCATCTATTTCATTATTCGAAGCGCGGGGCGTGCTTGCCGGCCCGCTAAAACCGGCCCGAGATTATTTACGATGACGCGGCAAGGCCCTGGCAGCTTCACCCCGAAGCGGGCAGTCTAAGTGATTGACCGGGCAGGTTCTTAAGAGGCTTCACGGCGGGCAATAAAATCACAATAAAACGGCGCCCGAAGCCGTGGTAAAATATGGGTGTTTTTGAGAAGACACACCTGGTATAAATAAGAACGATTGTGGTAGAAGATGATAAACAGAATGGCAGGTTCGGACATAGTATTGAGGCGAACAAGAGAGGAAGGGAGATTCGGGATGAGAGATATAGCGCGTCAGTTGGCCGTGAAGAGAATGCAGGCATTCCTGCTCGTTATGGTATTAGGCGCGGCGGCTTCGGGTTCGGCCCAGGCCAAGTCGCGACAATCGACTCAGTTTCCGCAGATCAAGATCAGTA
>DATLMR010000356.1:0-2597 GCA_035537555.1 Blastocatellia bacterium | reverse complement strand
TATATGGGTGCCGATCAGCACGATGAAGACCACGACCTATCGCTCGCAGATCAGGGGTGGTTTCATGGCGCTCCTGCTCGCAAAGAGTCCGGCCGATTTCCAGCAGATCAAGGACGAGTACAAATCGAGGCTCTCCCAGGTCGATTTTTCCCTCGAACCCGAGTTCACGACCGCCATCGGCGACACCGAGACGTTCTTCGAGTTCGTTTCAAGGCTGCTGAGCCCCAGGCAGGATTACAGCCACCCGGGGGGCCTGCTCGCCATAATAATCGCCTTCATGATCCTCTTCATGCTGCTTCCGACCGTGAACCTGATCAACATCAACGTCAGCCGGATCATGGAGCGGGCGAGTGAGATCGGAGTGCGAAAAGCGTTCGGCGCTTCCTCGTTGACCCTCGTGGGCCAGTTCATCGTCGAGAACGTCTTGCTGACGCTCATCGGCGGCGGGATCGGGCTGGCCGGGTCGCTCCTTACTCTCGAAGCATTCGGCCGCAGCGGGCTCATCCCGTACGCGGAGTTTCATCTGAATTACCGGATCTTCCTCTACGGGCTGGCCCTCGCCCTCTTCTTCGGCCTCTTCTCGGGGGTCTATCCCGCGTGGAAAATGTCGCGCCTGAATCCGGTCGAGGCTCTCAAAGGAGGAGTCCGATGATAAAGCATCTCTTTAAGATCGTGTGGAATCGAAAGCGGACCAATTTCTTGATCATCGTGGAGATATTCTTTTCATTCCTCGTCCTCTTCTCGGTCACAGTCTTCGCGGTCTACTACACCGACAATTACCGCCAGCCGCTCGGCTTCTCCTACGACAACGTCTGGAACATCAGCGTCGAGCGGGACAGGGGGAGAGATAGACCGCAGATCAGCGACACCGAGGAAGCGAAGGCGCCGCTGGCCCCGGAAGGGCCGGACCCGATCATCTCCCAGCTCTTTTCCGCCTTGCGGGACATCAACGAGATCGAAAGCACGGCGGGAGCAAACACCGCTCCGTACTCGCACTCGACTTCGTCGTCCGGCTACGAGCTCAACGGGGCCCTGGTCATTTACCAGGTTAACCGGGTGACCGACAGCTTTAAGGACTTGATGGGCCTCACCCTCGTGGAAGGCAGGTGGTTCGGCAAGGAAGACGCGGGCGCGAATTTTAACCCCGTCGTGATCAACCAGAGGCTGAGCCGCGAGATCTTCGGAAATGAGAGCCCGATCGGGAAGAAGATATCTCCGGATACCGAACCCGACGGCCAGCCGAGGGCGAGGGAGGACCGAGTCATCGGGGTCATCACGGACTTCCGCAAGGACGGCGAGTACTCGGGCCTCGGGAACTATGTCTTCGAAAGGAACGACATCGAAAGCTCGAAAGGGGACGTGCCTGACAACATCCTGGTCAAAGTCCGCCCGGGCACGAGCGCCGAGCTCCAGGAGAAGATCAACAATCGATTGCAGGCCGTGGCGAAAGACTGGTCGTTCGAGATCGAGCCTTTGAGCGATATGAGAGAGAGCTTCCTCCGCCTGTACGTAGCGCCGATAATAGCCGGGGGGACCGTGGCGGCTTTTCTCCTGATAATGGTCGCGCTCGGCCTGACGGGCGTGCTCTGGCAGAACGTCACCCAGCGCATAAGAGAGATCGGGCTGAGGAGGGCGAAGGGGGCCACGGCCGGAAATATTTACACGCAGATACTGGGCGAGCTGGTTATAATCGCCTCCTTCGGATTGATCGTCGGCGTCCTTGTGGTGGTACAATTTCCACTCCTGGACCTGATCGGGTTCATCAGCAAAGAGGTCTACACCTTCAGCCTCGTGATCTCGCTCGTGATGATCTACCTGTTGACGGTGGTATGCGGGCTCTACCCGAGCAGGCTGGCGACACGAATCCGCCCGGCCGATGCGCTCCACTACGAATGACCGCCGGGCGAGTTTGAAGGCCTTCCGGCCGGATTGAAACCGGGATAGCTCAAGGAGCCTTTCGGTCCCCGAACTATCCTTTCGATGAAACAAATGGCGGAAACCAGCAGTTTTAGCGATGAGACGATTCTTCTCGTCGATGACGACCCATCCGTCACCGCTTCGCTCTCGCTCCTGTTGAAGCAGGCCGGATACAGGTCCGCCGCCGCGAGCTCTCCGGCGGAGGCGATCGAGAAGATCGCAAGCGGCAAGTTCCAGCTCGTGATCCAGGACATGAACTTCTCTCGCAACACGACCGGCGAAGAAGGGCTCGAGCTGCTCAGGCAGCTCAAATCGCTCCGCCCCGATCTGCCGGTCATCCTCATCACGGCGTGGGGGTCGATTCAGCTCGCGGTCGAGGGCATGCGCGCCGGCGCAACCGATTTCGTAACCAAACCCTGGACGCATCAGCAAATACTCCAATCGGTCACGACCGCGCTCGGCCTCGCGGCCGCGACCTCCGCGCTGCCCAACCAGACGATCACGCGAGAAGAGATCGACTCGCTCTACGATTTTCACGACATCATCGGGAGAGACCCGAAATTCCTGAAGATCCTCGACATAATCGGGCGAATCAGCGCGACCGACGCGAGCGTGCTGATAACGGGAGAGAGCGGCACTGGCAAGGAGATGATCGCCGAGGCGATCCACCGCAACAGCCG
>DATLMR010000355.1:0-22434 GCA_035537555.1 Blastocatellia bacterium | reverse complement strand
CGAGCGCGCCGGCTACTCGTTCAAGGTAGAGGTGCCGCCGTCATTCGCCGCGAGGGACCTGACCGTTTCGGCCCGGGCCACCGTCGACGGGCACGATTACGGCTCGGGTTATCAGGTGCTTTCCTACGAGCACATAGAGCCCCGTTTCATCTACCAGAACGCCGAGGCCCGCGTGCTCCCGGTCGAAGTCAAGGTAGCCCCGGGGCTTAAGGTCGGCTTCATCGAAGGGGCGGGCGACGACTTCCCGAACGCGGTAAGGCGGCTCGGCGTTGACCTGAGCCTGATCGATTCGCGCGAGCTTGCGACGGGCGACCTCGGACGTTACGACGTGATCGTGACCGGAATCCGGGTATATGAAGTCAGGCCGGATGTCGTCGCGCAGAATGCAAAACTTCTCGATTACGTTCGAAACGGAGGGACTCTCATCGTTCAATATAATAAGAATGAATATGCGACGGGTAGCTTCGCTCCGTACAAGCTGACCATGGACCGGACGCCTGATCGCGTGACCGACGAGCGAGCCGCGGTTCGAATACTCGATCCCGCGCACCCGTTCTTCAATTTCCCGAACAAGATTACGGAGAGAGACTTTGAAGGGTGGGTACAGGAGCGCGGAGCTTATTTCATGCGCGAGTGGGACCCGCAGTTCAAGCCGCTCGTGGCGAGCAATGACCCGGGAGAAGAGTCGAAGCAGGGCGGGGAGCTGATAGCGCGCTATGGAAAGGGGTATTACATCTACTCTCCGATGGCATGGTTCAGGCAACTGCCGGAAGGTGTGCCGGGGGCATACAGGCTCATAGCGAACATGATCAGCTTTCCCAGAGCGCAGAAGTGAGGCGCGCTTCAGCGCACCTCACTTGAGCTCCTGATGGAAGAGCGCAAGGAAATCTCGGCCTCCTCGACCGCCAGATCTCTGCCGCGCTGAAGGTCCGAGATTCTCAATGTTATCTCGCCGTTCGGCGTCACCCCTGCGCCTTCCAGGGTGCGGCCCCGCGGCGAGGTGTAGCCCAGCTCGCTTATCGCGAGCTCTCCGCCGCCTTTCACTTTTCGGAATCTCGCGATCCCGAGCAGGCAGCCGCAGCTCTGTCTCCCGATGACGAGGGCACGGCCATTCTCCTGCATCACTCCCGAGAACATCTCCGAGCCGCTGCCCGACCCTTCATTGATCAGAATCACGACCGAGCCGGTGTACGTCTTGTCCTCGTCCCTGCCCGTGAAGAGCTCAAGGCTTTTGCCTGACCGCGTGAGGAATTTGCCGAACGGGACTCGCATGTTGAAGAAGAAGCCGGCGATCTTCAAGACCTCGTTCACCTCGCCGCCCGGATTTCCTCGAAGGTCCACGATCAGGCCGGGGGTATCCATCAATTGTTTGAGCGCGCTCCTGAATTCTTTGTGAATCGGAGATTTCCAGAGGTTGAGCTTTATGTAGCCGTACCCGGAGGGCAGTCGCCGAAAGGTGACCCTGGCGCCATCGGGTACGACCCGGCGCATGATCTCGACGTCGAACAAGGCGCCGTTGGCCCTCTTGAGGCCGAGGCGCAAGGGAGTATCGGCCTCCCCGTCGATTACTCTCCGGTAGGTCCGAAGCCTCACGGCCCGGTCCGAAGACGAGCCGCCGATCCGGGTCTGTGTCTCTTTCAGAATATCTGAAACCGGCTTGCCGTCTATCGTCTGTACGATCATCCCCGGTTCTACCCCTGCTTTCGAAGCCTCTGAAAGGGGATCGATGGCCGTAATGACGGGCTGCCCTTCCACCTCGAATATCGAGAGGCCCGCGCTAACGGTCTGAAGCTGCTCCCGCTCTTTACGCTCGCGGGGAGTGTGAAAGCGCGTGTGGGCGTCGCGCAGCTCTCCGACCATCTGCTTCAGCAAACGGTAGAAATCTTCATCGCTCTTCTGGTCGCTCACGAGCGGGCGGAATCTCTCCCTGGCCGCGTTCCAGTTAGCCCCGTTGAAGCCGGGGTCGTAATACTTCTCGTTGATCTCCGACCAGACCTCGTCGAATACTTCCATCCGGTCTTCGAGCGAAAGGGAATCGGGAGCCCTGTGGTCGGCTTCGGGCGCGCTCGCGGCTCTCGCCCCGATCTCCACGCCGCTTGAAGCGGAAGAGAGCATTAAAGCGATCAAGATGGAAAATGAGACGAATCGACGCAACCGGGAGCCGTGTGCTGTTCTCAAGACCTATACCCCTCTGACGTGATGAGATGAATGAGTGACCGAAATCAACCCTGATAAATTCACGGGCCTTCCCGATCAACTATACCAAAGCTCTATTCTCCCTAGCCAATATGAATAATGTAACTGCCCGAAGGGCTCGGAAGTTCTATTTTTTTCTTGCCTTCGCAACTCGGGCCGCCGAGCGGAGCCGCGCCGGCCCCGACTTCAAAGGCGTGGTTGACGCGGAGTGATTGCCGTTGATAACGTTTATGATTACACAAGCCTGACATTTCAAGAAAGGATTGACCCATGCTTCCTCCATTTAAGAACGAGTCGTTTACCGATTTTTCGAGCGAGCGCAATGCGGCCCTGTTTCGCGAAGCCCTGTCCAATGTCGAGTCACAATTGGGGCGCGAATATCCGCTCATTATCGGAGGCAGCCGGTACACAACCGGAGATCTACTTACCTCACCCAACCCGTCGAATTATGAAGAGGTCGTCGGGCAGGTCCACAAGGCGTCTGTCGAGCTGGCCGACAAGGCGATTGAGGAAGCGACCGCGGCATTCAAGGAATGGCGCAATGTGGACCCCGTGACCCGCGCCCGCTACCTGCTTAACGTCGCGTCCATCATGCGAAAGCGGAAGATGGAGCTTGCGGCCTGGATGGTCCTTGAGGTCGGGAAGTCCTGGGCCGAGGCCGACGGAGATGTCGCGGAAGCCATAGATTTCGCCGAGTTCTACGCGCGCGAGATGATCCGCTATAGCCGCGAGCAGCCTCTCACCCCTCTCGAAGGCGAAGAGAACGAGCTGTTTTACATCCCCCTCGGAGTCGGGGTCATCATTCCTCCCTGGAACTTCCCCCTGGCGATCATGGCCGGCATGACGCTTGCCTCGGTAGTGACCGGCAATACCGTTATCCTGAAGCCGTCCAGCGACAGCCCCGTGATCGCGGCCAAATTCATGGAGATTCTCGAAGAAGCGTCCCTCCCGCCCGGCGTCGTAAATTTCCTGCCGGGCAGTGGCAGCCGCATCGGCGATTACCTGGTCGGCGATGCGCGCACGCGATTCATCGCCTTCACAGGATCGAGAGAGGTCGGCCTCCATATCAACGAGCTGGCCGCGAAGACCGCCGAAGGCCAGTTGTGGATCAAGCGAGTCGTGGCCGAGATGGGCGGCAAGGACACGATCATAATCGACGAGACTGCCAATCTCGACGCCGCCGTCGAAGGCGCGGTCGTCTCGGCCTTCGGCTTCTCCGGCCAGAAGTGCTCCGCCTGCTCGCGCCTGGTGGTCGTCGATCAGGTCTACGATGAAGTCATGGAGCGGGTCGCGCGCCGCACGGCCGCTATCAAGGTCGGCCCCGTAAAAGATCAGGGCAACTGGATGGGTCCCGTGGCGAGCAAGAGCGCATACGAATCGATCCTCAATTACATCGAAGTCGGGAAGGGCGAGGGGCAGGTGATCGCCGGAGGCGACCGCTTGCAGTCCGGCAACGGAGGCTGGTTCATTCAGCCGACCGTAATCGGAGAGGTGGACTCAAGGGCTCGAATCTCGCAAGAAGAGATATTCGGCCCCGTTCTAGCTACGTTCCGTGCCGGAGACTTCGAATCGGCGCTGGAGATGGCGAATAACACCCAGTTCGGGCTCACGGGCGCGCTCTTCTCGAACGACAGGCGAAGGCTCGAGCAGGCGCGCAGAGATTTCCACGTCGGTAATCTCTACCTGAACCGCAAATGCACCGGGGCCCTGGTCGGCGTCCACCCGTTCGGAGGCTTCAATATGTCGGGCACGGATTCCAAGGCCGGCGGGCGGGATTATCTCCTGCTCTTCATGCAGGCAAAATCGGTCTCCGAAAAGTTATAGCCTCACGGCCCTCCGGCCCGGCTCGATCGAAGCCCGTCGATAGACATTAGACATTGCGTCGGCGCGGACTTCGCCGGATTAACTCGTCCACCAGGCGAGCAGGGCGGATCGATTTTAATATTGATCCGCCCGGTCTCGCGGAATATCGTTACTCATATGTTTAAATCCGTAGTCGCTACCATCATGGCGCTGGCTGTTGCCGGGCTCGCCCTCGCAAGTCAATCCTCGCCCGGCGGGAATCGACCCGCACAGACTCCACCCGCAAAAGCTCCGGCCGGAGGAAGCGTTCAGGGGTTCATTCCGCCCGGGGATGTCAACGTGCGGATCGGCCCCGACGTGAGGACTTTCGTTGTCATGGCGGCGATCAATGTCGCGGGCTTCGACTATGAGCCCAACGGCCAGCCGCTTTCTCCTGCTCGCGCGGAGCTGCGCAAGGATCTTGCGGGCCTCGATCCGAAGCTGAGAGAGCAGCTCGCCGCCTTTTACAGATCGCACCGCCGAGCAGGCGTGGATGAAGCCGCCGATGCCGCGCGATATGCCGCCCTGAGCCTCTTGATGACGGCCCCTCCCGCGTTCTCGATCTACGAGCGCGGCGACAACGTCGTGCCGCAGGACCTCAGGCCATTGATGGAGTTCATCCCGCTAGTGAGAGAGTTCTATATCAAGAGCCGCATAAAAGAGCTTGCTCCAAAGTACCTCTCCATAGGAGAGAGATACGCCTCCCTCTACCGCCAGCCGATCGGCGAGCAGGTCTTTTCGACGCTCGATTACCTGCACACTAATCCCGATACCGTGATCAACCTTAAGCCCCTCGTCGTGACCGGCGGAAAAGGCGAGGCGAAGGACAAACAGGTCAAGCAGCAGATCGTCGCGCGCACGCGCACTCGACAGGTGTTCGTGGTGCCGGACCCGCTTGCCGCGCTCGGAAGCTCGGCGGTCCGCGATGACCTGCTGAACCAGAAGGACGAGCTTCTGGCGCGAAGGGTCGGCGACGATTACGTAGTCTTGATCGGGCCTTCTTATACGCCCAATGTCGAAGCGTTCCGGCAGGCCATGATTCGGTTCGCCATCGATCCTCTGATCGAGCGCCATCTCAAGGCCTCGCTCGAATACAAAGACCCGCTGTTGAAGCTCGTGGCGAGCGTGCCGACGGCCTCGAAGCAGTACGGATCGAGCGTCTACCTGGTGCTTCGCGAATCGCTGGCGGAGGCGGCGGAGGCAAGGATCAGGCGAATCCAGCCGAATTCTTCGTACACGGAGGACGACGCCGTCTTCGACCTTTCACAGGCATATCTGAAGGGCGCGGTCCTCGCCTTTCATTTTTATGAGATGCTTGCCGGGGCCGAACAGGTAGGGATAAGCATAGAAGATACCTTCGACCATATGCTTTCGACCGCGAGGTTCGACCGCGAGGCCACGAGGCCGAAGGATTTCGAGCAGACCGTAGCCAGAGTGTCGGCTCTCAGAAAGGCGAGAGCCAATAAAACATCTAACGAGCCATACTCGACTTCGGCCGGGTCGGGAGCGTTCGCCGAGCGCGTAGTGAAGTCCGACGACCTGATCCGGGAGAAGAGGTACGTAGAGGCGCGGGCGATCCTTGAGAAGGTACTCGGCGAAGAACCTAATAACGCCCGCGCGATATATGGCATGGCGCGAATCGTGAACCAGATGCAATCGGAGGTCGAGCTCGATCCGAAAGCGGACGAGGACTCGAAGATTCAGGCTCAGCACGACAGGTTCGAGCAAGCCCTTAAGCTATACAGGAAAGCCATCGAGGCGGCTTCCAGGGAGTCCGAGCTCTGGCTTATTCAATGGAGCCACGTCCTGATCGGTCGCATTCTCGATTTTCAGGAGTTCCGGACCGACGCTATTCAGGAGTATGAGAAAGCCCTCGCCCTGGGAGTCGTGCCTAACGGCGCATACAACGAGGCCAGGGAAGGAAAATTACGGCCCTACGGCCAGCAATGAAGGCGGGAACTTTCCGCGAGGGAAATTTGCGTTAATTGATGGTAACTTTTGTACGCGAACCTCCCTCGCGATTTAACGCGTTTCGGATAAGTCTTGACGCGGTTTTGGTCGACGGTTATTATCGTCGCGGTAGAGAGCTGGAAAACAGCCGATGGGTTCCTGCCCCGCTTATTAAATTACCTCCTCACACGAACCGGCGATCATAAAATAGGGGGAGATTCATATGTCCGTGAGCATACAAGAGAACGGTCAGGAGGATGTACAGGTGATAGCTGGCAACACGCTCGTACTGCGGGTCAGCGCGCACGATCCCTCAGGCATTCGGAAGATCTTCGTGCAGTGCTACCAATTCTCTATGGCAAGCTCGAATAAACCGAAGCTCGCGGTCGGCGAGACCGTGGTGCCCGAAGAAGAGATGTATTCGAGGAAGATTTTCGAGGTCGCCATTCCGATCCCTGAAAATGCGGCTCTAGGAAAATGGGGAGTCCAGCAGATACAGTTCACCAACGGCCGCGGATACAAAGCCTCTTTCTACCGGGGCCAGGGAAAGTGCGATAACATCGTCTTCGACGTTGTCCCCCCTCCGACCAAGGAAGACGAGCTTCTCCAGTTCAACGGCGTGGAGATCGCTTCGAGCGACCGCTGCGCTTGAGCCGGGGCCTGCACCGGAGCCCGAACGGAACGAGCCGAGCAGGCAGAGCCCAACCAGCCCACTCGCGGCAAAATGTCCATAGCGATCAGATAGGATTAATGGCCCGCCTCCGGGGCGGGCGATGTGGAGATCGATCCGCCATATCGTTCCTGTGACCGCGTGTGTCGCGCTCGCATTGCGGACGAGTGCGGACCCTCCCGGCGCGGCGGTCCCTTTTATCCGGCCCGATTATAAAACCCGCAGGCAAGATCGCCGCGCCCGCAGGTTCAAGGAGCCTTGGCGTTGGTTTTATCGGCGCTGTGATATGCCCGGAGCAGTTCGTAGGCCGCCCTTATGGGGACTCCGAAGTTCGAGCCTCCAAAGCTCTGGCTGCCGTCGAGGGTAGTGAGGATGGCGGAATTAATCGCGATGACGGTCCCGTCGCGATCGATCATAGGGCTCCCCGACCCGCCTTCGGTAGTCTGGGCGCTGTGCACTATTCTTCCCGGGAGCGCGTCGCTGATGGTTCCCGTAGTCGTCAGCGGGCGGATCAGCCCCCGCTTTGCGAGGGCCGCGGCGACGGCGTCGGCAGATTGGCCCGCCTGTTTCAATATCTCCCGCTGCTCGCTTTCATCAATTCGCTGTATCAGGCCGTCGACGCCCGTGGGGTAGCCGAGAAGCACGATCGGCTGCCCGATGATCGAGCGGGGGTCGTCCGTGCTCAGGGGGAGGACGGGCAAGGCCGCGTCCCCCTGGTCGAATTTACAGAGAGCGACATCGTAGCGGTCCGACGCGCTCAGGTCTTTCAAGGGGAAGGGGATCTGGATCGACGGAAAGAAGACCTCGAATAGCTCGAATCTCGGGCGGAACCCGTTGCCTTGCTGCATTATTATCTGCGCGCGCTGGTCGTTCTCCCACGGCTTCATTACGTGCTTATTCGTGGCGATGATCCCTTCCTCTACCAGGAACCCCGTGCCCGTGTAGTCTATCTGCACCGGAGGGCCGAGCCCATCTACCGACGCCAGGAGATTCCCATTGCGGTCTATCGGCTCCTCGTTCGCGTCATCCACCGTTTCATACCTGAGCACCCGCCCGGTCCCGCGCTCGACGAAGGTGTAGCTGCCCACGACGAGGCAGACGCCGGGGCTGTAAAGCTCGGCGATCTTCTGTGTGAAGACACGATTCTGCTCGCTCGCTTCGCGAAGACGGTCAATCTCGGCCCGCTGCTTCTGCATGATTTCCTGGTCCTGCTGGCGGCGCAGTTGTTCCGCCTGCGTCTCTGTGCGCAGGTTGCTGATCTCGCTGCTCGTTCTATGCAGGAACAGGATTGTGAAATAGAGCAAGGCCGCGAAAACGATGGTCAGGAATAACCCCGAGAAGACCGCGAAGAGCTTGGCCTTCCGCGGTATCTCCGCCCACAGGCTCGCCGAGAGCTCCTTGACGAAGAGCGTTGCCGTGAGGGGGTGCACAGGCTGGGCCTGCACCTGATCCATCTCTTTCTGGCCCCGGCGCGTGATGGAGGCAGAAGTGAAATTCTCCGGCATCACCTGGAAGAGGACGCTCGCGCTTGAGAGCCCGTGCCCGATGTGAATCGTGTCTCCGTCGTTGAGCGCGTAGCCGGCGGCAGGGTCGGGTTCCGGCTCCTCGCCGTTTATCCGGATCTCGAGGTGCTCCATCCCTTCGCGAGGAGCGAGGTGGAAGGCCCCGTCATCGTCATAGACATCGGCGATGACGCCGTCGGGAAGGATTCCCCCTTCTTCCGGGACAATCGTTAAATCGCTCGCGTCAGAAGCGCCTATCGATACGGATTTCTGGGTGAATATTCTCGTCTTGCCTTTTTCTGAACCGCTCAGGTAGACGAACATTAATCGGCTCATAGGATCTAATTCCTACACGGTCGGTTAAACAGTACTTTCCTAGCTACAGGTTCAGCCGGGCCATTCATCTCAAACTTGACTCTTTAAGAACGCTATGGGAAATTCAACCTTACACTACCTGTTAAATGGAGCCCGCACAAGTCCGCAGAACAAGTTCTTAGTTAAGAAAACGGCCTTAAAGGTTGCTTCAAGGCAAACTCCCGGTCCGTCGCCATTCAATTCAGGCGGGCCGTTTCGATGCAGCCCGGAAGTTTGGTAGAGTGATACGGCGTGCCGACTTCGCTTCACGAAATGGGCGTCGGATCGAGAGTCGTTTAATCGAGATTAATCGAAAGGTACGGTGCTACACCGGTGAATTTCAAGCGCGTAAGCTATTTAGCCATCTTCGTCTCACTCGTCCTGGTATCGCAAATGGCCGTGGGCGGCGGTCGCGCCCGCGCGAGCGACGATAAGAAGAAGACAGAGAAAAAAAAGGCCGAGCCTTTCGCGATAAAGCGGGTCACTCAGGGGATGGGTCTCTACGCAATCGACGACCTTTCGCCCGACGGCAGGCACGCCATCTTGATCGCGCGGAAGCCCGAGCAGTCGCCCAACCTCTACTTGATCAACCTGACCAATCTCTCGATCCTTCCCCCGCTCACCGATTTCAAATGGGGCGCGGCCGGGCCGTCCTGGTCGCCTGACGGCTGGCTGCTGGTCTTCGCGGGATTCGGTAGCGATTCCAACTTCTCCGATATCTACACGCTCGACCTCAAGACGAGCCGCAAGCGCCAACTCACCGCCAATAACTTCAACGACAGAGACCCCGTCTTCACACCCGACGGCAAGCGCGTTCTCTATACCACGGATGAGAGCCCTCTGCCCGACGCCGCCTTCGGGATACTTCATATCGCGTCGGTTCCGGTCGGGGGAGGGAAATCGGAGTACTTCACCGAGGATGAGTGCTCCTCCGTTCAGCCGGGCATCTCACCCGACGGGAAGAGCGTGCTTCTGGTCAAGATAGATGAAGATTCCGGGCGCCATTCTCTCTGGCAGTACGGCCTAGACGGGAAGCCTGTCGCGAGCCTGTCCGGGCGGACGTTCGCCCGCATCCACGGGTACATCCCGAGCTCGTCGGCAAACATGATCGTGATCTGGGGACAGGAAGAGCCGGAGCAGCAGGAGAACATCTACATATTGGATATGAAGACCAGGCAGGTGAGGCCATTGCCCGACCCCGACTCGCCGAAGTCGAACCCGGCCGTCTCTCCATCGGGGTCTTTGATCGCCTACACCTCTCAGACCGAGACAGGCAGGCAACTCTTCCTCTACACGATCGCCTCAGGTCAGGTTCAACAGCTCACACTCAAGGGAGATAACACGTTTTCTCCTGTATTTTCGAGCAACGAGCATATCCTGTTCGGGTCTGACCGGGAGAAAGAACCTGAACTCTTTCTCGTGGACCTCGCAGCGCCGCTGCCGGAGAAGAAATGATGAGTAATCGTTTGAGAGCGGCTAGCCTGCCGCTACGTCTTTCAAGCGAGGATATTCTTCGACAAGAGCCGCGGGCGCTTGAACTTTAGTTCCGGTCAGCGCGGCCTTTAGCTCGAGAGCGTTGACGACGCCCTTTCCCCGAAAATGATTGTTGGTAATCACGTAGGTCTCGGGCGAAGACGAGGCGACGGTCTTGATGTTATCGATCCACGGTTGAAGCTCTCCGGGAGAATACAGGTAATCGTAGCGCTCCGCGGCCCCGGCCGTCTCCGAAAACCAGTTTTCGTAATTGCGCCCGTGCAGCCGGACGTACCCGATTTTAGATGTCGCTTCCGCCGAAGGCTCGATGGATCTCGCGAAGATCGGCTGGTCGATATTGCAGAAACCGACCTCGCGGCGCTCGAGGGACTGGTATACCTCCGGCTTGTTCCAGGACCCGTGTCTGAGCTCTACGACGAGTGGGTAATCTTTAAACGTATCAAGAAGGCCACCCAGGTATTCCCGACTCTCTTCGGAATTCTTGAACGACCAGGGGAATTGAAGCAGCAAGGCTCCGAGCAGGCCCGCTTCCGCGAGCGGGTCAATACCCGCCCTGAAGGCCTGCTCGTCGACGGAGGTCGCCTGTCCGCGCTCGTGCGTGAATCGCTGGTTCAGCTTCGCGGTGAATTTAAATTGGGGGTTGTGAGCAACGCGGCGAGCCCAGGACTTAGACATCCTGGGCGTGGGAGGCCGGTAAAAACTGCTGTTGATCTCAATCGTGTCGAAGTAGCTCGCGATATACTCCAGTTGATCGAACTTGGAGCCCGCGCCCGGAGGGTAGACTATGCCTTTCCAGTCGTCATAGGACCAGCCTGCCGGTCCCACTCTCATCATCGGTTTCATACAGGAATTCTATAACCCCGGTCCCGTATTAATCCAGAGGCGTTCAAGCCCCGGCGTACTATTGCTTTCGGCTCCTCAGCTCCTGAGCCTTCTGATATTCACGATTGGCCTCATCTCTCTGGCCGAGGCTGAAGAGAGCGTGGCCGAGCTTTGTGTGAAGCGCGTCGTCTCCGGGCCTGAGGGCGACGGCCTTCCTGAAGGTTTCGAGGGCCTGTTGCCACTTCTCCCGCGCGAAATACTCGTCACCGAGCGCGTGGAGGATATCGCCATTTTGCGGGTCGAGCGACGAGGCCCGCTCCAGGGTTTCGAGAGCGGCCTCGTTCTTCTCCTGCCGATAGAGGACCGACAGGTTATAAAGTGGCGTGGCCCATTCAGGTCTAAGCTCGGCCGCGCGCTTGAAGGCGCGCTCGGCCCTGAATGAATCCAGCCTGCCGAGATAGATGAGGCCAAGCGTATTTTCAAGCGAGGCGGAACGCTCTCCCTGAATCTGAGAGAGCGATCGCTCCGCCTCTTCGAAAAACTGGAGCGCGAGGAGCGCCTGCGCCGCGCTCAGCTTCTCGAGATCGGCGATCTTTGAATCCGACGGAGCGAGCGCTCGCGCGCGCGAAAACATCTGTCCCGCCCTTTTGAACTCATCGACCTTCTCCGAGACATTGTCGGCCGTGACATCGCTCCCGATTATCGCCCGGCCCGAGCTGTCGAGCGCGGACGCAAGGAGCGGTTTGAGCCTCGAGACCTCGGGCGAAGAAGGCTGTTCCTGCGCGAGCCTCTGAAAAAGCTCCCACGCGCTGCCTCCCCGTGGCTCGATGAGCCTGTTGGAAGAGATTGCAGCCTCAACCTGCAAAGACAGAGGCGATGGCGCGGCGGATGCCTCTATCTTCGGGAGGCCCGCCATTACGGGCTCGGCGCGGCTCCTGACAGTCGCCGTGGAAACCGTCGAAGTGACTGGCGGCGCGGGAGCGGGCCTGGCAGGAGGCGGAGAGACTGCCGCCATTTCGGGCTTCATCATCTCCGCCCTTGCGGCTTCCGGCTTTGCGGCCATAGGCTTTGCAGGCTCGGGGTCGACCGGTTCGGCCTTCGCGAGCAGAGCGTCCGCATCTTTCTTCTCTGGCCCGGGGGCCTGTGAAGGGGGGAGCGCGGTCGCCGAAGGATTCTTTCCCGGTCCCGGTTGAACATCTCGCGGCGTTACTCGCGGGGGCGCTTTAAGCTCCGCCCGCCTGGAATCATTACTCGCTGATTTGGCGGCCGAAGGTTCGGCGGCAGGCGGCCCGGGGTTGCCCGGAGATGCGGCTGTTTCCGTCGCCCGAGTGGCGCTTGCCGAGGCCGTATCGGGTTTGGGCGCTGTTTTCTGCGCGACCTGCGCTTCGGCCTGTTCCGCGATTTTTTCAGGATCGGGCGGTCGCGCGTTTAGTCTGCCTTCTAGAGTGGTCGCGGTCTCGGACGGCTTCGTTCCGGATTGGGGCGCCAGTGGAAGCGCGGGCGCGGGAGCGGCTCGGGCAAGCACGAGGCCTGAGTCCGGAGGCCCCGCCTGCCAGGGATGCTGCTTGTCAGATGTCTCCTGGGCGACGCGCGCCGCGACATGCTCGAAAGCCTCGGCTGCGGTGATCAGAGAATCGTGATTCGAGTCGGCGGCGCCTGACAACGCGTCGATGAGGAATTTCGTGAAGACACCTTGCCCGCCCCATGCCCGTCCTTCACGGGCAAACTCTCCCGGCCCGCTGCCGAGCAAGGCGGAGATGCCTGTCCTCGCGGATACGAGCTGGTTGAAGGCTCGCGAAAAGACCTCGGTGCTCGCGGCCCTCTCGTCGTCTGGGAAGAGGTCGCGTCGAATGGAGTCCGCGATCACGAGCACCCGGCCCGCGCGGACCCGGCCGGCGAGAGCGTTCCTCATATCGCCGATCGACAGGGCCGTCCCATACGGGTTCGCGGTGTCGGAGTCGTAGGCGAGCAGGTAGGCTTCACCGAAATCGCGCTCGGCCAATCCGTGGCCGGAAAAGAATATGTATACCGTATCTGCCTCGGAAGCGGAGCGGGCGAGCCAATTTCCAATTGCGGATTTGATTGAAGCGATGGTGGCGTCGGGGCCGACAAGAAGGCGAATGTTCGAGGGACTCGCGCCCGCCTTTTTCAGGCTCTCGGCAAAGGCCATAGCATCGCTGTCGGCGAATTGGAGCTGCTGCCCTCCCGCCAGCTTCGGATACCTCGACACGCCTATGACCACCGCCCAGGTCTTAGACCCCGGTTCCTGTCGCGTTTGCGCGCCGGCCCTCGGGAGAGAGCCGGGCCAGCAGAGCGCGAATACTGAAGCAAGCGCGAGAAGCTTGAGTCTCATTGGAATGGCCCCCTGGTTGAGATGGTTGAGAGATGGCGAAGGGCGCGACCCGCTACCCGGCGTAGCTGGATTGCGCCCTCGATTGTTCAAGTCGGAATTTAAGCGGTCTTCGCTGCCTTACCCTTTGTCGGGGGTGGCGTCCGGCTTTGCCTCGGCGGATTTGGCCTTGTAGCTCGAAACCGCCTTGCTCTCCTCGTCAAAGGTCTCAAAGACCGTGAGGAGCTTCGTAATCATTAGCAGGTCTTGAATCTTCTTCGTAAGGTTGAGAAGCTTCAATTCGCCGCCGTTATTGTTCGTGGTGGTATAGGAGCTGACGAGTTCTCCGATACCCGAGCTATCGACGTAAGAGACATCGCCGAGATTCAGTAGTATTCTCTTCTTGCCATCATCAAGAAGCTTACGAACCGCTTCTCTTAGCTGTACGCTGCCGTCGCCGATTGTGATTCTGCCCGATAAATCCAGAACCGTAACATCGCCCGCAGCGCGTTCTTTTATATTAAGCTGAGCCATCCTACTTCTCCTTTATCCTTTTAAGTACTTGAGTCTTGCTCCGTGGATGAGTGCATCTTTTTGGTGAGGCGAACCACGCTTCCTCCCTCAGGGTGAATCGAATAATCGACCGTGTCCATAAATGTGCGCATGTAAAAAATTCCACGCCCGCTCGGATTCAATAAGTTTTCAGGATCGAGAGGATCCGGCAGCATCGAGGGATCGAAGCCTGCTCCGCGGTCCCTGACAAATATGGTGAGCAGCTCCCCTTCGACTACGAATTTCACGTCAACCTGCTTGTCTTCGGCGTGGCGGTTTCCGTGCGTTATGGCGTTTATCACCGCCTCATGAATGGCAAGCTCGATCCAGCTTGCGTCATCCTCGGGGAAGCCCATCTTGGCCGTAAGGCTTCTGGTCACGGAGCCGACCATGTCTACGAACTCAAGCTTGCTGTCTATTGAAAGCTCGATGGTTTCAGTCATCGGCAAGCGGGATGCCATTCCTCCTAACGTGCAGTGCCTTGATACTTGGTACATGGCGCAAAATCAAAAGCAAGGTAGTCACAAGGCGTGACATTGTGTAACATGCCCGAAGTTGCGATGTCAAGAACAATACGGATCAGCAGGCAGGGCCCTATAAAGGGCTCGGTAAACGTCCCGGGGGACAAGTCGATTTCGCACAGGGTGGCGATGCTCGCCTCCGTCGCGCAGGGCACCTCCCGCGTCGAAGGCTTCGCGAGTAGCGCCGATTGCTGGGCCACGGTCGGCTGCGTGCGTGAGCTCGGAATACCGGTCGAGCGCGACGGAGAAGCGCTGCTCATACACGGGCGCGGCCTCAAAGGCTACGACCCTCCTTCGGGGAAGGCCGTCCTGGACGCGGGCAATTCAGGCTCGACGATTAGAATGATCAGCGGTCTTCTCGCGGCACAGGGCTTCACCTCGATCATCGACGGAGACGAGAGCCTGCGGCGGCGACCGATGGGGCGGATAATCGAGCCCCTGTCAGCCATGGGTGGCCACATCCGGGCCAGGGACGGGAGATTCGCTCCTCTCGAAATTCAGGGCCGCCCTCTGAAGGCTATAGATTTCTCGAGCCCCGTCGCGAGCGCGCAGGTGAAAACCTGCGCGCTTTTCGCGGGCTTATACGCCGACGGAACTACGACCTTCGTCGAGCCTTCTCCTTCGCGAAATCACACGGAACTGATGCTCGGAGAGTTCGGCGCTCGCCTCAAGTCCTCCCACGCGGGCGGTAAGCCCATCCTGTCCGTCGAAGGCGGAGCCGAGCTGCGCCCGGTGTATTATCGCGTGCCTGGAGACTTCTCCTCCGCGGCTTTCTTCATTGCCGCCGCGACCCTTTTGCCCGGCTCCGAATTAGTCGTCCGGCGCGTCTCCTTGAATCCTTCCCGAACCGCCTTCATCGAGGTCCTGAACGGTCTGGGCGGCAACATCACTCGGGAAAACGCCGAAACGGTCCACGGCGAGGCGGTCGGCGATTTGCGAATAAGATCCGGCCGGCTCAATAGCGGGCCGGATGGCGCGCTCCTCTCCGGCGGCATCATTGCCAACCTGATCGACGAGGTCCCGATTCTCGCGGTCCTGGGAACCCAGGTGGAAGGGCGTTTTGAGATCAGGGGCGCGCGCGAGCTTCGCGTAAAAGAGAGCGACCGGATCACGACGGTAGTACGTGCGATCAGGGCCATGCGAGGTGAGATAGAAGAGTTCGAGGACGGCTTTGCCGTCGAAGGCCCGCAGAGGCTTCGAGGAGCCGCGATCGAGACCTCGGGAGATCATCGAATAGCGATGGCCTTCAGCGTGGCGGGGCTGCTGGCTGAAGGCTCCACTGACATCATCGATGCCGATTGCGCTTCGGTCTCTTTCCCGGAGTTTTATGATCTTCTCGCTTCGCTGACCGGCGAAAGCGCAATCGAGGCCTGAAAGGCGAAAGGCAGGACCGTGGCCGGGCAGGCGATTTTTCTGGCGGGGTTTATGGGATCGGGGAAGACGACGGTCGGGCGGCTCCTCGCGGACCTGGCCGGATACGATTTTCTCGATCTCGATGACCTGATTGTAACGCGAGCAGGAAAATCTATAGACGCCATCTTCGTCGAGCACGGGGAAGACGAATTCAGGAGGCTCGAGCGCGACGCGGTAGCCTCTTTGCGCGGCCTCGAACGGACTGTCGTCGCGCTCGGCGGAGGCACGTACACCTTCTCGGTCAACCGCGACCGGATAAGCCTCATCGGGAAGACCGTCTGGCTCGATTCGCCTCTCGATCTCTGCCTTTCCAGAACGGAGGGCGACGGTACGAGGCCATTGCTTCGAGATAAAGAATCCCTTGGACCGCTCTTCGACGAGAGGCGGAATTCTTACAGGCTAGCGGATTACGTTTTCAACGCGGGGAGCGATTCGCCGGATCAGGTAGCTTTCGCCATCGCTTCGATGCTCAGGCGCGAAGGTCTGCTGGAGTGAACCGTAGCCTTCGTAAAGAGATGTTCGTTTACTCTACCCTTTTCAGGTCGCATCCGGGCTCGACAAGTATAGTCTTGAAGGATGAAAGCCTGACCAGGCCCGGCCGCGCTTTTGGCGGCTTGGATACGAATTTTCTTTCCGTGTAATGGACATTGGCCCTCGCTTCGCCTTTCGCCTGCGAATAAAACAGGGCCAGGGCGGCCGCCTCCCTTATCGACCTGTGAGGCACGGGCTCGCGCGCGGGATTTCTTACGATCACGTGTGAGCCCGGATAATCGGCGGCGTGCAGCCACACATCCTGCGGCCGCGCCACGCGAAAGGTGATGTAGTCGTTATCAGCGTCGTTGCGCCCCACGATAATCTCGTACCCATCCGTCGATATGAAGCGGCGGCCGGTCTCTCTCTTCTCGCCCCGGCGCGCTCTCTTCGAAGGTGCCGTGCCGGAGCGCTTCTTCCTGCCAAGGACTTCGTCGGCGCGATCTGATACTTCGGAAATCGTACCCGCCGATGGGTCGCTGTCGAGTCGCGCGGCCAGGGCTTCTATCGGGCCGAGGCTCCGCATGATCTCTTTTTCCCGCGACTCTATGGCGAGGAGAGCGCGCCTCGCCTTCTGGTACCGGTTGAAATAGGCCGTGGCGGCCTGTTGCAGGGAGGCGCCTTCTCCGATTTCGATCTCTATTTCGGCCTGGTCGGGATCGTAGTAGTCGGTGACTCGCGCCCTGGGCCCATCCAGCCGCGCGGTCGCGAGGTTGGCAAGCAGGAGGTCGCCTAACCTCTTGAGCCTTTCCGGGTCTTCGAACCGTCGCCGGTCGGCGTCGATGGCACTGATGATCGCCCGCCGTTTTTTTACCTCGTCGGCGAGCGACCTCCTGAGCGTGTTCAACCTGTCCTGAAACTCTTTGGCCTTTGCGCGCGCCTTGTAGTATTCATCGGAAGCGTCGGAAAGAGTATCGAATTCGTAGCGATTCAGGCCCTCCGCGAGCGTCAGCTCGAAATGCGAGTTGATGAGATCGGTCTTGAGGTTGACGGGCCGCGCCCCGAAATCTTCCAGAGGGACCGCCGAGTAGACGAGAGGCAGGGGGGTATGTGAGAACACGTCGTCGAAAAGGGAATCGAGCGCCGAGGCCGCATCCTTGAAGCGGCAGCGCGCGAGAAACTCCCTCTCAAGCAGAGGCCCGAAATTGGAGGTAGGGCCGAAGTAGACCCTGAGTATCTCATCCTTGTCGGCATCCGCTCCGACCTCAAGCGCCGGTCGCCGGTCGCCGGGCTCTTCAGGCGGACCCGGGTACCGGTCCCCCAATTCGAGCCGGCCTCGCTCGGCGAACCTCGCCTCGATGGTTCCCGATGGGCCTGTAAGGTAGGCGTTCGTGGACCGCCCCGTCAGGGCGAATATTAGAGAGGCTTTCAGGCGGTCTCCTGAGATGTCGAACCTTTCGACCTCGATTCTTACGACCCGATCGGAGCTGTCCTTCGAGACTCCGACTACCCTGGACCCGGCGATCTTTTTTCTCAACTGGAGAAAGAAGGTGCTCGCCGAAGGGTCCTCGGAGTTGTCCCTGGGATTTCTGCGCGAGAGATAGAGCGCGGGGCTCGACGGATCGAGGCTGACGAGGAGGCTGCGCTCTCCCGGCAGGCGCAGGTCGGCGAACAGGTCCGTTCCGTGCAGTATGATCCTGGCGAGCGACCTGTTGAGAAGCTCGGGACCGATCTCGCGAACGACCGCGGATAGGTAGAAATTCTCCATGCGGTTATATTACTGAAAGAATCTCCCGGGCAAAATTCGGGCGATTGATCTTCGGTCCCGGGACCGAAGATCAATCGCCCTTTCGCGGATGAATTCGAATGAGGTGACGGTGAAACCGGGTGCGCCTCTCGGGCGCGGAGCCATCAAAAGTCCCGCACTACCTGTGTGCCGGAAATGAAATCCTGCAAGCCTCGGTGCTTCCTGTTGAAGGCGGCCAGGATGATGCCGAGCATCGCCGTCGCGATGGAGAAGATGGAGCCCGCCGCTCTTATAATAGCTTTCTGCTCGGACGGGGGCTCGAACGTCTGCGCATCGACGATGCGCGTGTTGGTCAACATCATGCCGAAGGTCTTCCCGCCGAGCGAATGTGTTATCGAAAAATAGAAAAAAGAGACCATAAGGCAGATGATCCCCGAGGCCATGGCCGTGCCCGGGCTTGCGAAGTTCCCGTCGAGGAGCTCCACCAGCCCGACAAAGGGCGCGCAGCTCAGGGCCACCGCCACGAGGTCGATGGTCCAGATCACGGCGTGAATAATGAGAGAAGGGCTTTCATTCTTCGCGAACTCTGCGCTGAGCGCCTTGTCGACCTTCCTGATCTCTGCCGAGAGGTAATCGAGCGGCTCGATCTCATCCAGAGGCCCGAGCGAAATGACGCTCGTGTCCGCGTCGTCCGCTACGGGCTTATGGGCTTCGGCGGGCATGGTCCGCGTCGGCTCGGACACCCTGGGCATCTGCGCGGAAGTAGTGACCGAAGGGACGGCCCGGGTCGCCCTCGGCGCAGGCTCGTCCTTCAATTGCTGCGCGGGCTGAGGCGTGGCCCTCGGATTCAACTCGACCGTCGGCTCAAGGGCTCTGGCGGTGGCCTGCTTATCGACGGCGAGAGCTGATTTCGTCGCGGGCTGCATTCCTCGCGCGGGTTCTATGCGCGGGAGAGCGGCTCGGCTGGCAGTCTCGCTTGCGCGCCGGGCTCTGGTGAGCGCGGCTTCGAGAATCTCGCTGCTGTCCCTGGATGCGGCTCTGGCTGGAGCCTCGAGGTCCGGAGCCGGCTCGGCCCCGTTACCCGCATGAAGAGAGCGATTGCCGGGCGAAATGAAAGCTGATGAATCTTTCGCGGAAAATCTTCGGCCTCGGGGATTGCCCTCGACCTGCTGCGAGAGCAGACTCTTCTCTCGCAGTTCCGCCGGCGGCGGGGATGGCATCTGCTCGAAATCGAGCTCGGAGGTCGTTACGTCGGACTGGCGTCGCGCTCGCGCCTGGCGAACCCTCTCATTCAATTCGGTCCTCCAGGCAGGCAGAGCTGCTTCCTGGGCCGGACCCTCGGCGCTCGTGCGCGTCTTTCTCGGGAACTCGATTAATCTGGATTGAGACGGTCTTTGCCCTTTCTTGGGCGTCATATGACCGCATCGTGTACAACGGGTTATCGTGCTTGGGTAATCATGCCCGCATTCCTGACATTTCATTCTTGAAGCACCTCGAAGGTTAAGGGGCATCCTGGCGATTCGGGCCGGATAGTACCAGAAGTTTTGGAGCCGGGTCAACCCAAATGTTGAGGTTGCAAAAGATTTTAGCACAAGATGTAGGAGCGCGGCAGCTTTGCGGCTTCTGGAAGGCGGGAAAGGAAAAGTGAGCCCGACTCGCGCCGGGCTCACTAAGTTAAAGAGATGCGGAAGCGGGAGGCTACTCTTTGGGCGCCGCGCGCTTTGAAGTAGCGGAAGCCGAGGCCGGAGCCGGGACGGGAGCTTCTCCTGCCTCCACCCTGCCGCCCGGCAAGCCTAGAGCCGTGCGGACTTCCAGCTCTATCCTCGAAGCGATCTCGCGGTCATTCTTGATCAGGTTCTTCACGTTTTCACGGCCCTGACCCAGGCGCTCGCCCTTGAAGCTGAACCAGGCGCCGCTCTTATCGACGATGCTGTTCGTGACCGCCAGGTCGAGGAGATCGCCCTCCTTGGAGATGCCTTCGCCGTACATAATGTCGAATTCGGCTTCCTTGAAAGGCGGGGCGACCTTGTTCTTTACCACCTTGACCTTGGTGCGGTTGCCGACTACGGATTCGCCGTCTTTGATCGAGCTGGTCCGGCGAATCTCAAGCCTCAAAGAGGAATAAAACTTAAGGGCGCGGCCGCCGGTGGTCGTTTCCGGGTTGCCGAACATCACGCCTATCTTCTCGCGAATCTGGTTGATAAATATCAAACAGGTGTTCGAGCGAGATACCACCGCCGTGAGCTTCCTGAGGGCCTGTGACATCAGGCGGGCCTGGAGGCCGGGGAGAGAGTCTCCCATGTCTCCGTCCAGCTCTGCTCGCGGCACCAGCGCCGCGACTGAATCGATCACGATTATGTCCACGCCGTTCGACCTGACGAGGGCTTCGCAGATCTCAAGCCCCTGTTCGCCGGAATCGGGCTGGGAGATAAAGAGGTCGTTCACATTCACCCCGAGCTTTTGAGCGTATTGCGCATCCATCGCGTGCTCGGCGTCGATGTATGCGGCCACGCCGCCCGCCTTCTGGGCCTGGGCGGTGATATGCAAAGCGAGCGTCGTCTTACCGCCCGATTCAGGTCCGTAAATCTCGACAATTCGGCCTCGCGGAACCCCGCCGATGCCGATCGCCGCGTCCAGGCTGAGACAGGAAGTAGATATGGCCGGTATATCTATAACCTTCTTCTCACCCAGGCGCATGATCGCACCTTTGCCGAACTGCTTCTCAATATTTGCAATCGCCATGTCGATGGCACGATTCCGCTCAGTACGTTCGTCTGCCATGTTGTTATTGATGCATCCTTTCTCTTCAGGTGTGATTTAAGAACGAGGATTATACCATAAGGGATGGGTCGCTCCGAAACGCATTCTCGACCCCGGAGGAATCAAAAAAAGGCACCGGACTCAGCCGGCGCCTTTGGCCCCTCAGGTTGTAATTGGCAAGCATAGTTGGGTGGGTTATGCTTTTAATATCTATAAACTTCTGCAAGCTGCGTTCCATCCTTCCGTTCTTCGTCTGACGGAAGGGAAGGAGCGGTTTAGAGCGAATTTGCCGCTCTGCTTATGGTAACTCCTCTTCCCGGTATGACTCTCATTTGTCGAATCGTGAGACAAGTATTCCACCTCTTGCAAGGGGAATAAGAGCAGGGCGGCGGGTCATTCAATAAACGGCTGCGTCTCCCGGCCTGCCCTCGGGCGACTGAATGAAAATCGATGCCAGGGAACACGGATTTGAATCTATTCAGGACAATGGTTTCGTACCCGGATATGCAACGGGAGGTCGGGAATTTTTTAAGGCGCTGGAGCGAGGGCGAGCCTCTAAGAAGCGTTGCAAAGATCGCGAAGTCCGGTCAGGCAACCCGTTGGCATATTAGTTGCACAAATGCGGTATGAGAATTTGAAGGGGATGCAGACGGTCACCCATCGGAAGCCGGGCAGCTTGCCGTAGGGGCTGAAAAGTTCTTGAAACAAACGATTGGGACTTGCGTTTGAGGGGTTAAATGTTGCGCGTCACTTTCTTGGAGATGGGCGGCATTAGTATTTCTAAGGATGAATGAACAAAGCCAGAAAAGGCTTGTAGAGAAAAGGGTGGAAGAAAATGGCAAAAAGTATAAAAACACAAAATCAAGTATCGAAATCTAGCCTGACGGCGCTGGACCCTAATGATTTGAAGGCTCTCGTCCGCGATGGGCTGGTTTCGATGAACATGACGGACCGTGAAGACTTCATTCAGGCTCTTGAGACCGAGATGAGGCGCGTCAATCTTAATATGCGGGCGTACCTCATTCCGCTCGGGATTCCCGGAAGGAGCCCGGAAGACCTGACCCCCACCGAGGTCGGACACCTGATCCGGTTCCTGAAGATCAACGTGCCCCAGGCTTCATCCGCCGTCGAACGGACCCTGTCCAGGTATGCCGTATTCGGCGAGAAGGCTGGTCATCCTGGAGACAGGCTGGCGGCATAATAATTCCCGGCTTAATAACCACAATTCAAATGCTCGCGGGACCGGCCTCCGACCCCGCGAGCATTTTCACTCTTCCCGAGCAGTACCCTTATTCGCCAGGCCCTGCGCACAAAATCGCCTCACCTGCCGTCTCGTCTTTCTAAACGAAAGCGACCTGCTGTAGAATTGCCCCTGCGATTCGAGGAATGGAGAAGGGCTTAACCGCACGGGCACAACATGGGGAAAAGGATTTTAACAGTCGCGGCGCTAGGTCTTGCGGCCTTCATTTCTCGCCCGGCCTCCGGCATGCCTCTGTCTCCCCAGACGACGGAAAGCAAACCGGGGCAGCCCTCTCAGCAGGCCGCAAAGGTTCAGGAGATAGCGCGCCTGGTCGAGACCAGGCAGCCGGACGCTCTCGCCAGGATCGGAGAGGCGCTCTCCGATGAGAGCTGGTACGTTCGGGGAGAGGCAGCGCGGGCGCTCGGGAGACTTGGAGACAGGGCGGCCGTCTCGATACTGCTCCCTTTAATTCAAGATTCTAACTGGTATGTCAGGGAGTCCTCATTACAGGCGTTGAGCGAGATCGGAGACCCGGGCGCGGGCGCGGCCCTGCTCCCGCTTCTTGAAAACC
>DATLMR010000354.1:0-23074 GCA_035537555.1 Blastocatellia bacterium | reverse complement strand
AGAGCGCCTGGCCCGCCCTGACCTTCTCTTCCACGTCTTCGAGGACGATCCTGAGGCGCTCGTTCGCGACCCGCTTGCGGAGGATGCCTATGGCCTGAAGTATGGGAAGGCCCGCGCGCAGCAGGGCCGATAGCTGCTGGTTGAAGAGGAGGAAGTCTTCGACCTTGATCTTGCGCGCGTGCGACTCCCCGCCGAAGCTCGCGCGGATTCCCGCCGAGCCGTTGCTCGATACGGCAAAGACCCTGAATCCGTCCCGTTCGAGCTTCTTGCGAAGGTCACTCTCGGCGTTGGCCTCTATAGTGCGTGTCACGACCTCGCCGGCCGGGGTGCCTAAGCGGCAGATATATTCAGCCATAAGATTGGTCCTAAATTGAAAACCGGCCTCGCGGGCCGCTAGCATGTGCTCTGGGGCTGTACGCAACCAGAAGGAATCATAGCATAATTCGCACAAATTCAGCCACAGCAAGCAAGTAGGGTCTCATTGCGCTCTGATGCGGACGCCTTACTTACACGCGCGGGCGGGAGATCGGTTTCAAAGAGTCTGAAAAGCTTTTGCGGCCAATTCGGCTCTGTTGCCCGTTTCGCAAGCCGCGTGCTACCATCCGCTTTACCTGCCCGAAGGGGGCCGGAGGCTTTCTAGTTATAATGATCCGTTTCTCAAAGACCTTTTCGACCGCGCTGTGCATAGTGATTTTCCTGGCCCTCGGCTCGGAGACGTTGCTGGCGCGGGGGCCGCGCTCTTCGTACGTCAAGCCCGCTCCGCCTGCCCGTCAAGGCGGGCCCGCGCCCGCTCAGGAGCCGGGGCAGCAGGGTCCGGCCGGAAAAAAAGAGAAAAAAAAGAAGAAAAAGGTTAACGGAAAGAAGGCAAAGAAAGACGCCGCGCGGGATAAGGACGCCACTCGAAACGGCCCGCCGGAGCCGGACGGCTCGACGGGCTCGAACGGGTCCGGCGCCGTGGAAAACATCGAGATAGTCTCCGATGCCCAGTCGAAGATAGGCGAGCTCTACCTTTACGAAGGCTACGTAAACGTCACTCTTGAGGACGCGAGGCTTCAGGCGGACCGGGTGACTTTCAACAGGGCGACCGGAGACCTGATCGCCGAGGGGAACGTGATCTTCGATCAGGGCGCGGACCAGCGCGTGACCGCGCGCAGGGCCGAGATCAACTCGCCCGCCCGCAAGGGCATCTTCTGGGACACGACCGGCTTCACCAATCGCACGCAGACCGGCGACTACATCTTTTTCACGGCGGACCGGATCGAGCGCACGGGGCCGGACACCTACGAGCTTTACGGCGCGACCGTCACCGCCTGCGAGGACGTCGTGCCGAAGTGGAGCTTCTCGGCCGAGCGCGCGGGGCTGAAGATGAACGATCGCCTTAAGCTCTACAGCTCTATCTTCCGCGTCAAGAACGTTCCGGTCTTCGTGCTTCCTTTCGCCTGGATTCCCGCCACGCGGGCCGAGCGGCAGTCCGGGTTCTTACTGCCGACCACCGGGACCTCGAATCAGAAGGGCCGCACTTTCAAGACCGCCTACTACCAGACGCTCGGCCCGTCCGCCGACATCACCATACGCGGCGACATCTACAGCGCGCGAGGGCTCGGACTCGGCGCGGAGTTTCGCGCGCAGACGGACGAGAAATCCTTCATTCGCCTCGGGGCCTTCACGGTAAAAGACCGACTCTTCGGCGAGGCGGGGGAGGACCAGGGCGGAACGGCCTTCGTCGCCGAAGCCGTGCAGTACCTGCCGGCCGGGTGGCTCGCGGTCGGCAACGTCTCTTTCGTCACCAGCCTCCCGTTTCGCCAGGTCTTTTCCGATGACATCTCGCAGGTCATAGACCCGAGGCGCGAATCCAGGTTCTACGTCAACAACAACGCGCGCGACTACAGCTTCAACTTTCTCGCGAGCAACGAAACGACGACGCTCTTCCGCCCGACGCGCGACCCGGAGGCCCCTCCCACCGACGGGACCAACTTCGACGTCAAGATAAGGACCGCGCCCGAGATCGGCCTTACGGTCTATCCGCGCAGGATAAAAGATAGCCTGCCCGTCTATTTCTCGTTCGACTCGAGCATCGGCGCGCTCAAGCGGGAAGAGACCGTCGACGGCATCCCGGTGCTCAACACCCCGGCCGCCGTGCAGCGATTCGATTTTCAGCCGAAGATCACCGTGCCGCTCGCGACGATCGGAGGATTCGCGATCACTCCGAGCCTCGCCGTGCGCGAGACGTTTTATACGAGCAGCCTCGACCCGGCAATCGAGTCTTTCGACCCCGACCGGTTCACTCTATCTCCGGGCGACCCGCGCCTCGTTGCTGAAAGCCCCGCGTCTAAGCCCGGAGTCAGGCTCTTCACTCTCGACGAGTTCGACGCGGTGATCCCTGAAGATTTGTCGCGTCAGTACGCCGAGCTGGCCGTCGATATTCGCCCGCCTTCGCTCGAAAAGATATTCCTGGACAAAGACGGCGCGCGCCGGTTCAAGCACGTAGTCGAGCCTTACCTGACCTATCGGCTGATCGGGGGAATCGGCGACGAGTTCGACAAGATCATAAGGTTCGACGAGCGCGACGCCGTGGCCAATACGAACGAATTCGAGTATGCGGTCGTCAATCGCTTCTTCATCACCCGCCGCGCGAACGAGCTGAACCGCAGGCGGCCCCGCTCCCAGCGCGACCAGGAGCCGTCGGAGATGGAGACCGTCGCCCCCGACCGCCCCGGGCGCAAGCGCGACAAGAAGCGCAAAGACAAAAACGAGCCGGCCGCTCCCGAGGATCGCCCCGAAGATCGCCCGGCCGATAAAGAGCCGCCTCCCCCCGTCGAGCCGCCCGCAAAGCCCGAGGCGGAGAGCAAGGAGCCGGAGCCCGCGGGGAAGAAGCCGGACCCGAAGGGGGATGAGGGAAAAGAGAGAGAGCCTTCGGCCACGGAACAGGCCGCCGGAGCCGAAAGCAAGGCTCCGAGCGATTCGAAGGACGGCGCGGCCGGGAAGGCCCGGCTCGAATCAGGCGCCTCATCCGAGCTCGTGAAGAACGCAGAGGGAGTCCCCGGCAATAAGCGGCAGCGCGCCGCGCGGCCCGGCGCGAGTGATGCGCGGGACCCCGGCGCGGAGGATGCGGACGCCGACGCCGGCGACCCGAACGCGCTCGCCCGCGCAACCAATCTCGACGCTCCGTCGCAGGCCTACGAGCTGTTGAGCGTCAAGCTGGCGCAGAAATATTTCTTCGACCGCGATTTCGGAGGCGCGCTCAAGGAAGGCCGCCGAAACCAGTTCTATCCGATCAACACCCTTTCGGGATTCACTTACGGGGGGCGCGCGCGCGGCTTCTCGCCGTTGAACGTCCAGGTGCGCTACAGACCTCTATCGACCGTCTTCGCCGACTTGAGGATGGACGTGGGCTCGGAAGACAAGGCCGTGCGAAACGTCACGGTTTCAGGCGGCGTGAGCAGAGATAAAGTCACGGTATCGACGAGCTGGTACCTCTCCAGGCGCATCGAGTTTGATCCCGGCAGTTTCGAGCCCGGGACTTTCCCGGGCAACCAGATCGTTTCGACGGTCCAGTTCGGAGACGCGGGAGACGGATTTTACGGAGGGACTCGCATAGGCTACGACTTCACCGACCGCTCCGTCTCGAACGGTACTATATCCTCGGGGCGGCTCAGGAACTCGCGAAGCTACGTCGGCTTTCAGTGGGACTGCTGCGGAGTGCAGTTCAACTACAACACGTTCAAGGCGGGGCTTCGCAACGAGAGCGCCTTCTCCTTCACCTTCACGCTCGCGGGCCTGGGCAGCTTCGGCACGGACCAGTTCGCTCAGATGGGCGGAGGCCGCGGCGGGCGCAATCGCGGAAGGAAGGCGCGACGCAATAACATCGACGACAATTTCTGAAAATTATTCGGGGCTTGATGGTTCGGGCATCGCAAGGCAATATTATTGACAGGGTATTGCTTTGATGTTAACTTACGGTCGATATTCCATCTGGGCAATGCCCCCCACGAAGAACTTATGAAGAAGAGCGGTTACAATTTCGACGACCGCAAGAAGGAAACTCTCGCAGCGATAGTGAGAATCCATATTGCTACGGGCGAGCCCGTCGGCTCTTTTACGCTCGCGAAGAATTCGAGCGAGGGATTGTCGTCGGCCACCATTCGCAACATTTGCGCGGAGCTCGAGGATGAAGGCTACCTGTCTCATCCCCACACGTCCGCGGGGCGAATGCCGACCGACAAGGGCTATCGATACTACGTCGATAACCTGATGGGCACGATGAAACTCTCCGAGTCCGACGCGGCGCACATCAACGAGCGCCTGCTGGACGAAGAGTCGCGGGTGAATCCGGAGAAGCTGATGGAGCGGACGAGCCGCCTGCTTTCGCAGTTGTCGGACAACGTCGGCATAGTGGTCCCGCCGTCAATCTCCAAGGATATACTGCACCATATCGAATTCGTGAAGATGTCCGACTCGCGGGTCCTCGTCATAACCGTTTCGAGCGCCGGCCGCGTGCAGGACCGCGTCATCCTTGTCGAAGGCGAGTTCACGCAGGACGACCTGAATTCGACGGCGCGGTACCTGATGGAGAACTTTCACGGCTGGACGCTCAGAGAGATTCGCGGCGAGCTGCTGAGGCGGATGACCGAAGAGAAGGCGCTCTACGACCGGCTCTTTCGCAACGCCGTCATGCTTTGCAGCCAGAGCCTTCAGGAAGGCGATCAGCCCGACGTGTTCATCGAAGGCGCGTCTAATATAATCGCCAAGCGGGACTTCGCCAACATCGACCGCATGCGCGAAGTCTTCAAGGTCTTCGAGCAGAAGAACCGGATCATCAAGATCCTGAACGAGTGCATCAGGAGCGCGGGCCGTGAAGAGGTGGCCGTGCGCATAGGGAGCGAAAACCGGATGATGGACCTGCGCGACTGCACCATCATCGCCTCGCCCTGTTTCTACACGGGAGGAACGGCGGTCGGCAGTATCGGTGTCGTGGGACCGACTCGCATGGAGTATGACAGGCTCATCAGCATCGTCGACTACATAGCGAAGCTGTTCGAGCGCATGCACGACCCCACACAGGCGGGGCAGATGAATCGCAACGTGCGGCTTTAGAGCGCCGATGGGTGACGGCGGGTGACGGCGAGTGACGGCCGCGCGGGCCAGCAAGTATAAGGAAGATAGCGAACACGAGATGTCAAAAAAGAAAGACGAGCAGAGGGAGATACCGATCAACTTCGTCGATCAGGATGAAGAAGAAGTAAAAGAGCCCTCCGAAGCGGCGGGGCCGGCCTCCGTCGATGATTCGGAGGCCCGCGACGAGGGCGCGGCGCGTGAAGCTTCGACTGCCGGTACGCAGTCGCAGGTAGACGCGCTCACGCAGGAGCGGGCCACGCTTTATGACCAGCTGCTCCGGCGCCAGGCGGAGTTTGAAAATTACCGGAGGCGGATGGAGCGTGAAAGGGCCGAAGTCTACCAGCGCGCCAGGGCAGAGGTGCTGCTGGAATTGCTGCCGGTCCTCGATAATTTCGAGCGCGCGCTGTCAAGCTTTGAATCGGCCGGCGGCGACTCCGAAGCGTTCCTGCAAGGGGTACAGTTGATTCACAGGCAGCTCAAGGACGCGGTGACGAGGCTGGGGCTCCAGCCGGTAGAGTCGGTCGGGCAGACCTTCGATCCTCATCTGCACGAAGCCGTGACTATCGAGCCGTCCGACGAGCACGAAGAGAACACGATTATCGAAGAGTTCGAGCGAGGGTACAGGCTGGGCGACCGGTTGCTGCGCCCCGCGAAAGTAAAGGTCGCTTCCACGCCCTGATGCTGCGAGGCTTCCGATCTCGGCCCCCGGGGCCGGGCCGGAAGCCGAATTCTCAGATATTTATCCCGCCCCTACTGAATTCACAATACCCCCACTCTACCTTCTCGGTTGGGATTGAATGGAGGATACCTGTTATGGGCAAGGTCATCGGAATAGACCTCGGCACGACCAATTCGTGCGTCGCCATACTCGAAGGCGGCGTGACGCAGATAGTACCTAATAAAGAGGGCGGGCGGACCACCCCTTCCGTGGTAGCTTTTACCGAGAAGGGAGAGCGGCTGATCGGCCAGATCGCGAAGCGCCAGGCCATCACGAATTCCGCGAACACCATATACGCCGTCAAGCGATTGATGGGCAGAAAGTTCAATTCCGCCGAGGTGACGCGAGCCTACGAAGTCTGCGCTTACGACATAACCGAATCGGCGAACGGCGACTGCCGCGTGAGGGTGCGCGGGCGCGACTACTCTCCGCCTGAAATATCGGCCATCCTCCTCCAGAGGCTCAAGCTCGCAGCCGAAGAGTTCCTCGGAGACGAGGTCACGGAAGCCATAATCACCGTCCCCGCGTATTTCGACGACATACAGCGCCAGGCGACGAAGGATGCGGGCAAGATCGCGGGCCTTAACGTCCAGCGGATAATCAACGAGCCGACCGCCGCGGCCCTCGCCTACGGGCTCGGGAAGCACGAGAGCGAGAAGGTGGCCGTTTACGACCTGGGCGGCGGGACCTTCGACATATCGATAATGGAGATGTGCGACGGGGTCTTCGAGGTGCTGTCAACCTGCGGCGACTCTTTTCTCGGGGGAGAGGACTTCGACCAGCGCATAGTCGATTGGATGATCGCGACCTTCAAGCAGGAGACCGGCATCGACCTCCACGCGGACCGCCTCGCGCTTCAGCGATTGAAAGAAGCCGCCGAGCGCGCCAAGTGCGAGCTCTCCACGGCGACCGAGTCGCAATTGAACCTTCCCTTTATCGCGGCGGATTCGACGGGGCCGAAACACTTCAACAAGACGCTCACCCGCCCGAAATTCGAGGAGCTCGTCTCCGACCTGGTAGAGCGGACCGTGGAGCCGTGCCGCAAGGCTCTCGCCGACGCCAAGCTCTCGGCTCCGAGCATCACCAAGGTGCTGCTGGTCGGAGGGCAGACGCGCTCGCCGATAATAATCAATCGCGTGCGCGAGATTTTTCAGCGCGAGCCCTCCATCGAGATCAACCCCGATGAAGTGGTCGCGATAGGCGCGGCGATCCAGGCGGGTGTTCTGACCGGAGACGTGAAGGACCTGATCCTGCTCGACGTGATCCCGCTTTCGCTCGGCATAGAGACGCGAGGCGGATTATTCACGAAGATACTCGACCGCAACTCGACCATCCCGACCAAAAAGAGCCTCGTCTTCACGACCGTGGCGGACTCTCAACAGGTGGTCGAGGTCCACGTGCTGCAGGGCGAGCGCGAGATATCGTCCGGCAACCGCAGCCTCGCCCGGTTCGAGCTCGTCGGCATCCCCTCGTCGCCTCGCGGGGTTCCGCAGATCGAAGTGACTTTCGAAGTCGACGCGGACGGCATAGTCTCCGTCTCCGCCCGCGACAAGATGACGGCCGCGGAGCAGGCCATGCGGATCACGCCGTCGTCCGGGCTTTCGGCGAGCGAGATATACGACCTCATCGAGGAGGCGAACCGCAACGTCGAGAACGACCGCCGGATGAAGGCGATCATAACGGCGCGAAACAGGCTCGAAGGCCTGCTGCAAAATACCATCCGCACCTTCAGCGAATTCGGGTGGATGCTCAACGCGACCGACCAGGACTTCGTCCGCGCGACGCTCGATTCGGCGCGGCAGACGGCCGTCTCCGACGACGCGACCGAGGTGCGCTATGTGCTCGAGCAGCTGGAGCGGGCGGCGCAGATGATCACGGACGCGATGTTCCGTCCCACGGGCCTGGCGAGCGACGCGGGGGGCAAGGGCGAAGAAGATACGGTGCCGTTGTCAGAAGTATCCTAGACTTTGCTATAATGAGTCTTCGATTTTGGCCCCCGGCGACTCGGCCGCGCGCCAGGTGGCCGGGACCGAAGCCGCGAAATCAGAGACTATAATGTTGAGCTAGGAACTAAATTGAGCAGTAAACGTGATTACTACGAAGTGCTGGGCGTCCAGCGCGATGCAACCGAACAGGATCTTAAGCAGGCTTATCGCCGCCTCGCCGTCAAGTATCATCCTGACAAAAATCCCGGCGACGTGGAGGCCGAAGAGCGCTTCAAGGAGATAGCCGAGGCGTATCAGGTCCTTTCATCCGCCGACCTGCGGGCGAAGTATGACCGGTTCGGCCACGCGGGCGTCGGCGCGGGGGCCGGGGCCGGCTTCGGCGGGCAGGGCTTCCCCGGGTTCGAAGATATATTGAGCGACCTGTTCGGCTTCGGAGAGGTCTTCGGCCAGCGAGGCGGCCGCCGCGCGGGGCCGCGCCGCGGCTCAGATCTCAGGTACGACATCAAGATCAGCCTGGAAGAGGCCGCGGCCGGACTCAAGACCAAGATACGCGTGCCTCGCCTGGAGACCTGCGACGTCTGCAACGGAAACGGGGCCGCTTCGGGCAGCTCTCCCACGCGCTGCACGACGTGCTCGGGAGCGGGCCAGGTCCGTTACCAGCAAGGCTTCTTCTCCGTCAGCCGGACCTGCTCAGCCTGCCGGGGGACCGGCAAAATCATCAAGGATGCGTGTAAAGAGTGCCGCGGCGAAGGCCGGGTCGAGCGGGAGAAGACTCTCGAAATCAAGATACCCGCCGGAGTGGATACGGGCTCGCGCCTCAGGATCGCGGGCGAGGGGGAGGCGGGAGAGGTCGGGGCCGCGCGCGGAGACCTCTACGTCATCATTCACATCAAAGACCACGATCTCTTCGAGCGCCGAGACGCCAATCTCTACTGCAACGTACCGCTCTCGTTTACCCAGGCCGCGCTCGGCTCTGAGGTGAGCGTGCCGACGCTCGACGGGCAGGAGACGCTTCGCATCGCCGAGGGCACGCAGACGGGGCGGACTTTTCGGCTCAAAGGTAAAGGCATGCCGGTGCTCGGCGGGCGCGGTCGCGGGGATCTCTTCGCCACCGTGCACGTGAGCACGCCGACCAGCCTCTCGCGCGAGCAGCGCCGCCTGTTTGAAGAGCTGGCGAAGCTTGAGAACGGCGACGGCCAGGCCGACGACCGGGGAATAATCGATAAGGTCAAGGATATTTTCGGCTGATCCCCGCGACCCGGGAGCGCGAAACTCGCCCTCCCGGCCAGATCCCTCTTTTCTAGCCCTTCTTCTCTTCGGAGCCTTTTTTCCTGCGCTGCTTTATTCGAATCGGGGTGGCAAAGAACTCAAACTCTTCTCGCAGGCGATTTATTATGTACCGCTCGTAGGAGAAGTGCAGCTTCGCGCGCGGGCTGCGCGAGGTGGTGAACAGCACGAAGGTGGGCGGGCGGGTCCCGGCCTGCGTGATGTAAAGAACACGCATGGGATTTCGCGACGAAGTAGTCGCGCGCGGCTGTTCGAGGTTCTTTTCGAAGAAGCGATTCAGCTCCGACGTGGGTATGCGCTTCTTGCGCTCCTCGTACGCTTTTCGCGCCACCTCAAGGAGCTTCGTCACGCGCTGCCCGCTCTTGGCGGAGATAAATATAATGGGCGCGTAATCGGCGAACTTCATCATGTCCCGAATGCGCTGCTCGTACTGGTTCGTCGTCCAGGTGTCCTTCTCTACCGCGTCCCATTTATTTACGGCGATGATCAGGCTCGCGCCCGCTTCGTGGGCATAGCCCCCGATGGTGGCATCGTTCGCGGTCGGCCCCTCGATCGCGTCGATCAGCAGTATGGCCACGTCGGCCTGCTCCAGGTGGCGGCGCGCCATGATGACGGAGATCTTTTCGGCCATCAGCTCGGTCTTGCCTTTGCGGCGTATGCCCGCCGTGTCGATTATCTGAAATAGAGTTCCCTCGAACTCGATCAGGGTGTCCACCGCGTCGCGCGTGGTGCCGGGGATCGGCGAAACGATCACGCGCTCTTCGCCCGTGAGGCGATTGACCAGCGACGACTTTCCGACGTTGGGCCGCCCGACTATGCTGAGGCGGATCATGGAGTCTTCCTGCTCGGAAACGCCGGACGCGGGCAGGATGTCTAAAGCTGCGTCGAGCATCTCGCCGATGCCGTTCCCGTGCTCGGCGGAAACGGGAAAGACCTGGTCGAATCCCCACTGCTCGAATTCCAGGGCGTCCGCTTCCAGCTTCACGCTGTCGACCTTGTTCGCGGCCACGAAGATCGGCTTGCGCGTCGAGCGGGCCAGGTCCGCCAGCTCTTCGTCGAGAGGCGTTATTCCCGCCCGCGCATCGACCACAAGCAGGATCAGGGCGGCTTCTTCGAGCGCGGTGCGGGCCTGCCTGAGAATGTTCGAGGGGATGAGCTCTCTGTCGTCGGGAATGATGCCTCCCGTGTCGACGAGGCGGAACTCGCGGCCGCCCCATTCCGCGCGGCCGTAGATGCGGTCGCGTGTTATGCCGGGCTCATCGCCCACGATCGAGCGCCGCGTGCCCGTCAGCTTATTAAAGAGAGTGGATTTGCCGACGTTCGGGCGGCCTAGAATCACTACGATAGGCGCGCTGCTGCTGTCGGCGCTCGTCGCCGCTTCAAGGGATTCGATAGGTTCCATAAAATCAGGTTCCATAAGATTGCTCCTCGTCTTGACTGTATATTGCACTCGAAGGCTTTTACAAGCGCGCGGCCCGAATATAAAATCCCGTCGGCGGTCTCTATGCTCGAAAATCTGAAAAAGCTCTTGCTGCGAAGAAGCGCCGCGCGCGCGCCTCACCTCGCGCTGGGCGAGCGGGGCGAGCGTGAGGCGCTCGCCTACCTGAAGGACTTCGAAGGCTTCGACATCGTCGCGACCAACTTCCGCGTCGCCCTGGGCCGGGGCCTGCGCGGCCGGAAGCTCACGGCCGAGATCGATATAATCGCTTACGACGGAGAGACGCTGGCCTTCATAGAGGTGAAAACTCGGGCTTCGGATGAGGTCGTGGCGCCCGAGCGCGCCGTCGATCTCAGGAAGCAAAGGCAGATCGCCCGCGCCGCCCACCGGTATCGACGCCTCATGCGCGTCACGGGCGAGGCCTATCGATATGACGTCGTGACCGTAGTCCCTGACGGAAGAAGCGAGCCCATAGAGCTTCTGCGAAACTACTTCGACGACCGCGTCTTTCAAAAAGGCCGATATTTCAAGGACATGACCTGAATGCCGCCCCCCTCCCCGCGCCGCATGCCCCGATTTGAATCCACCTATTCTTCGTCCGGCCCATCTGCTAAACTTAGTCGAGGCATGTGTGTAAGCGCTCCAGCCCTGTTACTTGTTACGCAATATGATTCGGAGGACTTATGAAGTTGTATATGCTAGCTCGGGTGGCAATCGTGGCCCTTATGGCCGTGGTGCTGGCTTCATCATCCGCCGTCCCCGGCTCGCTCGTAGCGGCTCAGAGCGGACGCCAGCCGCCCAAGAAAAAAGTAGAGAAGAAGACGGAAGAGAAGAAGGGGACGGAGAACCAGACGAAACCGGTTCAGGAACAGCCGGAAGACCCTTCCGTGCCTATTCTCCGCAGCGGCAAGGACGAGCCGCCGCTCAGAATCGCCACCCAGGTCGTCAACGTGGACACGACCGTCATCGATAAGAAAACCGGCCGGCTGATACCTAACCTGACGCAGAAAAACTTTACCATTTATGAAGACGAGGTGAAGCAGGAGGTCACGAATTTCCGCGCGGGCGAAGGCCCGATGACCGTCGTTCTCCTGCTCGACAACGGATTTCAGAACAGGCGCTGGCAGGGCTGGTTCAACCCGACATTCACGCAGGAGATCTTCCAGTCGGCGGCCATCTTCACGCAGAGGTTCGTCCGGAAAGAGGATTACGTCTCGATCGTCACCTTCAGCCTGAAGCCCAAGGTGATTCAGGATTTCACAAGCGATACTAATAAATTGTATAACGCGATCCTCGCGGCTTATCGGGACACCCTGAATTTCAGCGAATCGAATATCTACGACGCCCTGGCGTTCACGCTGCTGGGCGGGAAAGCCATACAGCTCTACGATGAGAACTCGGGCCCGAGCGAATACACGGGCTTGCAGGAGGTCGAAGGCCATACGGCAATCATCCTGATAACCATCGGCATCGACACCTTCAGCCGCATCACCTACGACAAGGCCCTGAAGATAGCGTCGGGCGCGGGCGTGCCGATCTTCACGGTCGGGGTGGGCAACCTCTTCTTCAAGAAGAACGAGCACAGGATGGAGGCCACGGATCGGCTCACTTTCCTGCAGGCGCAGAACTCCCTTAACGCTTTCGCGCAGAGGACCGGCGGGGCTTTCTTCCCCATGACCTTCGAGAGCGAGCTGCCGACCATCATGAACAGCATCCAGGCCCTGCTTCGCAGCCAGTACAACGTCGGCTATGATCCGAGCAACACGCGCCGCGAAGGCAAAGAGCGAAAGATAAGGGTGGAAGTAGACGTCGACGGCGACGGCCAGCCGGATAACAAACGCCTCGAGATTCGGCACCGCCAGCGCTACATAGAGCCGGACGATACGCCCAAGAAAGAGAAAAAGAAGTAGGAGAGAAGAGGGAAGAGAAGATCAGGAGCGCCCGGCGCCTCTGATACCAGGCAATGGTTGAACGAAAAACCCCAGACGTCGATGAGCTTGCCCGGGCAGGCGCGAATCTCGAAATAATCTTCGAAAAGGCCCTGAAATCGGTTGTAAAGAAAGAGCCGAAGCCTGGCGTGGAAGCCAGGTTTTATCCCTACGCGGGACTCTCTTCGACCATCAGGCTGCGCCAGGGCCGCGTCTACGCGCGCGTGTCGGACATCCTCACCCACTCGCCCGAAGAAGTACTGCACGCTCTTGCCTGCATACTGATCGCCAAGCTCTACCGGCTGAAGGCGTCGAAAGAGCACGAGCGCGTCTACCGCGAATATACCGCGCGGCCCGCGGTGCTCTCGGCGTCGGAATCCGCGCGGCGGCAGCGCGGCTACAAGATCATCTCTTCGCCGCGCGGCAGGGTCTATGACCTTGAAGAGATCTTCGCGGATTTGAACGCGCGCTATTTCGCGGGCAGGCTCGAAAAGCCTCTGCTTTCCTGGAGCCGGCGAAGGACCGGGCGCGTGCTCGGCCACCACGATCACGTTCACGGAGCGATCATCATCAGCCGCACTCTGGATAGTGAGCGTATACCGCGCCTCGCGGTCGAATACGTGCTCTATCACGAAATGCTGCACGTCAAACACCCGCCGAGCGCGGCGGGCCGCCGGACGGTCTATCACGGCCGCCAATTTCGCACCGACGAGCGCCGTTTCGAGAGGTTCGACGAGGCGCTCAAGTTATTAGAAAAAATAGCCTTACCTGGAAAGCGCCGCCGCCGGGCCGTGAAGCCCGCGCGCCGAGCCTGACGCTTTTGCAAGCTCAGGGAACAAATCCATTGGAGCTGCGTTAAAAAATACTGAGCGAAGGATTCTGAATAGGTAGGGAGACTGCTAGATCCGGATGGTCAGATTGGCCACCACTTCCACCGAAATCAGGTCTTGAGTTCAGAACAGAAAATCCTTCTCCTTAAGGGTGGGGCGCTTGCGAAAGCGCCCCATTTTATTTTGGGCGGCCGCGCCTCCGGGGACGAAGGAAGACTTTTTTTGAAACCGGCCTGTGCCCGCCGCGTTATTAGGCATGTGAGTTAATCAGCAGGCTGCGATTTTTGAAATGCGCCTGAATCTCGCGGTCCTGCTGAGAGTTGTCGCTTTGGGGTAAATCCTCCTCCAATACTCACCGGGCGCCGCATCCGAGTCCTACGAGATCTAGGCCGGATAACGGCGCCCGCTCTTTTTTCCGCGCCCCCGCCCGGCGGCCGCCTCGGTCACCCGAAATTCTTGCGAAACCTGAACGCGCTCAAGATCAAGAGCGCAAGCCCCATTCCGCCGAGCGTCATTACTTCGGGCATGAGATCGATGAGGGACGCGCCGCGAAGCACGATGCCTCTGATGATCTCCAGGAAATGCGTGGCGGGGATCATGAAGCCTACGGCCCGCATCGCCAGGGGCATGGAATCTCGCGGAAACATGAACCCTGAGAGCAGGACGCTGGGGAGCAGTATCAGCCACGCGAGCTGGAATGCCTGCATCTGGTTCTGCGCTCGGGTCGAGATCAGGAGCCCTATGGCCAGGGCCGTGAACAGGAAGAGGATCGAAAGGGCGAGCAGCAGGAGAAGCGACCCGTTTATCGGCACATCGAAGACCAGGCGCATCACCGCCAGCACCGTGCAGGTCTCTACGACCCCGATCAATCCGTACGGCACGAGCTTCCCGAGCATCAGGCCGAAGGGGCGAACGGGAGTCACGAGCAACTGCTCGAGCGTGCCGCGCTCGCGCTCGCGCACGACCGAGAAGGCCGTGAGCAAGGTTGTCACGACCTGCAAGATGATGGCTATAAGACCCGGGACCATGAAATTCGCCGACCGCGAATCGGGGTTGAACAGCATCTTCGGCCGCATCTCGATGGGGAACCCGGGCGTTCCACCCCGGAACCTCTCCGTCAGCCTCTCCAGCGATTTCGTCAGCCCGACGGAGGTTGAGACCGTGAGGCTCTGGCTCGCGATGCTCGAGTCGGAGCCGTCGATGAGGACGAGGACCGAGGCCTGCCGATTCGCGGCGAGGCGGTCCGAGTAATCCGGCGGTATCTTGATTCCAACTTTGACGCTTCCCGAAACTATGGCCCGGTTCAATTCCTCGTCCGAGCCGACGTATCTGGTGACTAGAAAATAGTCCGTGTTCTCGAAAGCGTCGATCAGCTCGCGCGAATCGCGGCCGAGGTCGAGATTGTAGACGGCCGTCTTGATGTTGCGCACATCCGTATTGATCGCGTAGCCGAAGATCAGCAGTTGAAGCATCGGGACCAGGAGCATCAGAGCAAGCGTGAGCGGGTCGCGGCTGATCTGAATAACCTCTTTATAGAAGATCGAGCCAAATCCTTTAAACATCGCTCCTCATTCCGCCGCCGGGCGGCCCTTGCCTTTGCTCTTGCCGTTCTCCGCGTTCGCTTTCGTGAGCGTCACGAAGACATCCTCCAGTGAAGGCCTCGCGGGAGTCACCTCGGCCCCCTCGATGCCGATTCGGCTCAGGCTCTCTCTTATTCGCTCGAGGGGCACGGCCGAATCCATCAGCAGATGTATGGACTGGCCGAAGATCGTCGCGTCGATGACAAAGTCGCACCGCTTCAACTCGCCAAGGGCGACGGTCGTGTTCCGGCAGCTTACCTCGGCCCATCTGGCGTTTGCGGGAGTGACCTCCGGCAGTCTCTTGAGATCGTCCGGCTCGCCGCAGGTAATGAGCCGGGAGTTGTAGATGTACCCCACGCGGGCGCACCGCTCGGCCTCGTCCATGTAATGCGTGGTCACGAAGAGCGTGATGCCCGCGCCCGAGAGCTGGAAGAAGAGGTCCCAAAGCTCGCGGCGCGCGACGGGGTCGATGCCCGCCGTGGGCTCATCGAGAAAAAGGATTCCGGGCTCGTGCACGAGCGCGCACGCGAGGGCGAGCCTCTGCTTCCAGCCTCCTGATAACGTGCCCGCGCGCCGGTCCCTGAAACGGCCGATATGAGTCAGCTCGATCACCGCTTCCCGGCGGCCGCGCAAGCGGTCGCCTTTCAGGCCGTAAATGTGCGCGTAGAAATTTATGTTCTCCCAAACGGTCAGGTCCTGATACAGGCTGAACTGCTGAGACATATAGCCCATGTTCTGGCGGATTTCATCGATCTGGCCGTCGATCCTGAAGCCCGCGACTCTTGCCGTGCCGGAGGTGGGAGCGATCAGGCCGCAGAGCATCCTGATAAGCGTGGATTTGCCGGAGCCATTCGGCCCCAGAAAACCGAAAATCTCTCCCTGCCCGACCGAAAGAGTTACCGAATCGACGGCCGTGAATTCGCCGAACTTCCTGCTCAACCCGTCTGTTTCGATTGCGGCGGCCATAGTTCGCTCCGGGGACCGGTACAAGCTCGCGGCGAAAATCTTTCCTCATAATCCCGCCGACACGATCCCGATCCCGAAGAGCACCCCTCCTATTTCGAGATCGTAACGTCGGCGGCCATACCCGCTCGCAGATTGTGCGCGCTGTTGTCGAGCCTGACGCGCACTCCGAAGACCTGATGCGTGCGCTCTTCTCGCGTCTGCACGTTGCGCGGAGTGAACTCGCCCCGGCTTGCCACCTGCTCCACCCACCCGCGAAAGCTCTCGTTTGCGAACGTATCCACGGAGGCCTTGACCTCTTTTCCCAGTTGCACGTATCCCAGCTCCGGCTCAGGCACGTAGACTCGGACCCAGATGCGATCGACTTCGACGAGCGTCGCGACCGGAGAGTTCGCGTTTATCAGGTCCCCCGGGCGGACCTGGAGCACCTCGATAAAGGCGTCGGCCGGCGCGGTCACTTCAAGCTCGGCCATCTGGGTTTCGATCGCCTGGAGCGCGGCCCGCGCCCTTTCCAGCTGCGCGCGAGCGGTCGCGATATCCTCTTTTCGCGCGCCCGCTTCCACGAGCCTCCTGCGCGCGGCCGCCTGCCTGTACTGCCGTTCTGCGCGCTCTATCTCTTCGCGCCGCGTTCCGGACTCCAGCATGTCGAGCTTCTGGCGCGCCGCTTCACGGCGCGCGGCGGCGCGGTCGAAGGTGCCTCTCGCGTTGTCGTAATCCTGCGTCGATACCACGCCGCCGCGAGTCAGCTCTTCGATCCTCGCGAGGTTCATCCTCGCCACTTCGTAGTCGGCCTGCGTCGCCTGCAGCTCCGCGCGGGCGGCGTCGGTCTCCTGCCGGCGCGGGCCGTTGCGCGCAAGCTCCAGGCTCATCCACGCCGATTCGGCCTGTGCCCTGGCTTCGGCCACCTCTTCGGGCCTGGAGAGATTCTCCATCTTTTGGAGGTTGGCCTCCGCCTGAGCGATTGCCGCGATCGCGTCCTCTCTCCTGGGCTCCAGGTCCCTGCCCTCGAATCTTATCAGCGTCTCTCCCTGTTTGACCGGCTGGCCTTCTCTGACGAGCACCTGAGCGACCCGGCCTCCCACCTTCGAGCCGATGTGGATCTCGTCGGCCTCCACCGTGCCCGACAGAACCAGGGTGTTTGCCGGCTCGCGCCCGCGCAGGTACCTCCAGGCCGCGGCGGCTGACGCGAGCAGAGCCAGCGCCAGTACGATTAAGATCGCCCTGCGAAATCTCCCTTTCATCTCTTCACCCGCGCCCGCCGTTTGGCGGCTGTACGTCGATTCTTGCCCTGACCCTTACCGGCCTCGCCCGGCGGCGCTTTGATCCTGGCTTTCGCGCCATTGAGAAACAGGTCGACGGTGTGAGCCGAGATCCTTTTGAGGAAAGGCTTGTCGTATTCATGGCCGCCGAAGGCGAGATGGATGACCGGCTGAAGGAAATGAAAGACCAGGGCCATTCCTATGAGACTTATGGGCGCCAGATCGACATCGAGGGCGCGAAAATCTCCCCGGCGCACCCCTCGCGCCATTATGTCGCGGAGGATTTCGTAGTTGGCCACGGGGAGCGGCCCGATTATCTCCAGCAGGTGCGCGCCGCCCGCCATCAGCTCTCGGTTCAGGATGCGGACGAAATTTGGGTGCCCGAATATGTAATCGAAATAAGCCTCTATGAACTGCGCGAGCCGCTCTTCGATGGGGCCGGCCGCGCCCGCCGCCTGCTCCAGCAACGCGCGGACTCCGCCCGCGGCCCTTTCGAGAATCGCGCGATAGAGCCCCTCTTTATTGCCGAAATAGTAGTGGACCATCGCGCCGTTGACGCCCGCATTCGCGGCGATCTGGCGTATCGCCGTCCCCGCGAATCCCCGAGCGGCGAACAGCTCTTCGGCCGCCGTCAGTATCTTCGCCCTCGCTTCAGGATCTTCCGCCTTCGATCTTGCCATTTCTCACCCTAATTAATTAAACGTTTATTGAAAGATAAAACCAAAGGCTCTCCCGGTCAAGGGCCGTCCGGTTTTTCATGGCGGAATTTGTAATCGGCGGCTTTTCTGAAGTACGATCATATCTTCGCATGGCAGCCGCAAAAAGAGGGCTGGCGGAATCGGCGCCAATCGGCCGGGGCAAGGAGGAAACAGTATGAGTGCTCCCGAAAGCATGCAAAAGTTAGTCGGTAGCTGGACGGGAACGAGCCGCCTGTATCGTCCGTGGCTCTCGCCTCAAGAGTCGGAATCAGGCTCTACGGCGTCGGTCGCGCTAGAGGCCCGGAGTGAATTTATCACGATCAGGTATACCTGGGCCGCCGATGGCCGGCCTCAGGAAGGCCTCTTATTGCTCGGCTCCGACAAGGACGACGCGGCGCAGGCCGTCTGGGTCGACTCGTGGCATATGAGCGAAAAGTTTATGATCTGTGTCGGAAGCATCAGTAACGGCGGAATGCTCGATATTCTGGGCTCATACTCCGCGCCTACCGGCCCCGACTGGGGTTGGCGAATCGTAATCGAGCCTGGAGAACAGGGCTCGTTCGAACTGGTCATGTATAACGTTTCGCCTGATGGCGAGGAGTCGCTTGCTTTCAAGAACCGGTACGAGCGCCCGATGTAGCGGGCGCCAGGGGCGATCTGAGGCAGAGGCTTCAGGAGGGGAGAGCGCGTTACCCCTCATCAGGACGAGGGGAGGTTCATGCGCGAAGCATTTCCTGCTTCGCGCATGAACTTAGATACTTCGGTACGTTCGCGCGGTTATTTGGCAGAGGCCTTGTTCGTCATGCGGAACTCTTTTTTACCGGCTTCGAGTTCCCGACCTATCTGGTCGAGCTCCACCTCGGAGAAGAGCCGCCTTATCTTCGGAAACATCTCGGTCTCTTCCTCTTCGACGTGATGCTCCACGTTTTCGCCCATCACCTTCAGCTTGGCGTCGAACCTCTCGCTCCCGTCGGCAAGAGCTCCGATCTCACGGATCAAGGTCTTTACCTGTTTGTGCTCTTCAAAGGCTTCGAGCACCATGTCCTTGAGCTCTTCGTGCTTTTGCAGAGCCGGATACAGAATCGTCTCTTCAATATGCGTGTGAGTCTCGAGCTCCGACTTTATACGCTCAAAGAGCTGCTCGTGCTGTTTCTCGTTCTCCGTCGCCTCGACTTTGGCGAACAGGTCGCTGACTTTCTTGTGATCTTCTTTCAAAAGCTCAAGTGCATTCATAAAAATTCTCCATTCTCTTGAAACCTGGTTTATAAGTCCGCCGGAAGATGAGCTTCCCGCTCAGCCTTCGACAGGATGATGGAACAAGACGCCTTTGTCCTGGCGGCCGTTCGACAACAGGACAAAGCGGTTTGTCCCTTCTGCGTACGCCCGCCGGTCCTCACGGCAAAATTCAATACACTTTAACTGCCCCATGATCGATAGATGCAAGCTGCGAACCAGTAACGCCATAAATCAGGGACGATGCCTGTGCTTATGATCGAGTCAGGAGGGTACTTTAGAAAATCTCCGGCGGCCCTGCTTCTTGACGGGCCTCCGGATCAAAGGTAGGCGAGAGGGTCGCGCGAACGCGCTTCGGCGAAGCCTTTCAACCGGAGGCGGCAACTGTCGCACTTCCCACAGGCGAGCCCGCCTTCAGCCGGGTCGTAGCAACTGTGCGTGAGCGAGTAGTCGACTCCCAGGCGCAGGCCCGTCTCTATGATCTCGCTCTTCGTCATCGCGATCAGGGGCGTGCGAATGCGGAGCTTCATCCGGGCTTCCACCCCGGCCTTCGTGGCCAGGTTCGCCATGCGTTCGAAAGCCTCGATGAACTCCGGGCGGCAATCGGGATAGCCGCTGTAATCGAGCGCGTTTACTCCGATGAAGATATCCTGCGCGGCCAGCACCTCGGCCCACGCGAGCGCAAGCGAAAGAAAGATCGTATTGCGCGCGGGCACGTAGGTCACTGGTATGCCCGCGGCCGTCTCTTCGCCCGAGGCGTACTTCGGCACTTCTATCGAATCGGTGAGCGCCGAGCCGCCGATGGCGCGCAGGTCGATATTCACGATCCGGTGATCTTCCGCCTTGAAAGCGCGGGCCACGCGAACGGCGCTTTCAATCTCGACCGCGTGGCGCTGGCCGTAGCGGAACGACTGGGCGTAGACCGAGTAGCCTTCCGACGCGGCGATGGCGAGCGCGGTGGTCGAATCGAGCCCTCCGCTTAAAAGCACGACCGCCTTCTTCTTCTCCGTCATATTCTTCCGTCTCTCCGGGTCGATGCCTGACGAGCTCACCCCCGAGTTATCGCATGGAGCGGTTGAGGATTCAACCCGAGGCCGAGCCCGGCCCCGAATCAATTCTGCCCGGCCCGCCTTTTGGGTATTATAATGCTTCGACGCGACGCGGCTCGGGAGAAAAACGGAGATGAGTTACCAGACCTACGATCACAACCGCAATTACGGGTGTCGCCTGGCGGAGTTCGTTTACGAAGGCTACAGGTGTATCGCTCTCGAAAATGAGAAGCTGCGGGTCACGTTCATTGCCGACAAAGGGACCGACATTTACGAGTTTCTGTACAAACCGCGAGACGTGGACTTTTTGTGGCGCTCGCGGGCGGGGCTGAGAGGCCGGGCTCATTTCGTGCCGTCGAGCCCGCGAGCCTCCGGGCCTCACATGGATTATTACGAAGGCGGATGGCAGGAGCTGTTCCCGAACTGCGGCGCGCTATCAACTCATCAGAACGCCGAGGTGGGCCAGCACGGGGAAGTGCTGCTGCTGCCCTGGCGGTACGTGATTACGAAAGATGACCCTGAAGAGATCGAAGTCCGCTTCGATGTGCGGACCGTCCGCACGCCTTTTCATCTCGTCAAGACCGTGACGCTCCGGCGCGACGAGGCCGCGCTCAAAATACGCGAGCGGGTCACGAACGAGGGCGGCCAGGAAGTCGATTTCACGTGGGGCCATCATCCGGCGCTCGGATGGCCGTTCCTCGACGAGCATTGCAGGGTAGAGGTGCCGCCGTGTCGAATCCGCACCTTTGCCGAATTCACTCCCGCAAACTCACGCCTGAAGCCCGACCAGACCAGCCAGTGGCCTTTAGCCGAAGGGATCGACGGCGAGCGGATCGACCTGTCGCGCATCCCCGGCCCCGAGGTCTGCGCGCAGGAGATGGCTTTTCTCGAAGGGATCGCCGAGGGGTGGTTCCGAGTGACGAACACCGCCTCGCGAGTCGGATTCGGGATCAGGTATCCGGCGGAGGTCTTCAAGGTGCTATGGTACTGGCAGGTTTTCAGAGGCGGGCGCGACTATCCGTGGTGGAGCTCGACCTACAACATCGCGCTCGAACCCTGCGCGACTCTGCCGGTGCTCGCGCGCGCGGCCGAACGAGGAGAGGCGCTCCGGCTCGCGGCGGGAGAGAGCCGCGAGATAGAGTTGCTCGCGGCCGCCTTCGAGACAGGGGCCGGTCAGGACGCGTAGCCCGCGCGATCATGCGTTATTTGAAGCTCGCTTCAATCAATCCGCCTGACCAGGCCCTCGAAGCATTAATGCCTACCGATTCCTGCGCTCAGGGCTTGGACTGCTTGATGCGCTCGATGGAAGAGCGCGCGGTCTCATCGCGACGCCCGGACGCTTCGTAAGCGCGCTCGTATGCCGATAGAGCTTTCTCATTGAGGTTGTCGCTTTCGTAGACGTAGCCGAGCTCCAGCAGGGCGGCCGTGTTCGTCGGCGTAAGCTTCACCGCCTGCTCAAGGGCCGAAGCCGCGGGCTTCCACTGCGACGACCGCGAATACGCGAGCCCCAGATTGTACCAGGCGCTGCCGGAGTCCGTATGCGCGCGCGCGTACTTATCCAGCAGGGGCGCGGCCTTCGCAAACTGCTGGTCTAGGAGATACGCCTGGCCGAGCTTTCCCCACGCGCGCTCGTTCTCCTGCACCGCGAGCAGCCGCTCGGCAGAGGCGATGGCCTGCTTCAGCATCGGAGGCTTCTGCTTCGACTGGGAGAGGTAGATGTCCGTCAGGAGCGAGAGTGAATCGACATCCTTCGGGTTGATCGCCAGGCCCTGGTTGAGCGCCGCGACGGCCTGGTCGCTGCGGCCGAGTTTCTGCTGCGCGTAGCCGAGGTAGTAGTAATTGTTCGCATCCGTCTTCGACTCCGCCACCGCCGCCGTGAAGACCGGGACGGCTTCGCTGAAGCGGTCGGTGAAGATGTAGGAGCGGCCGAGCGCCGCGCGCGCGTTCGCTTCGGCCTTCTGCTGTAATTTCTCGGAGAGGCTTATGTGCTTCACGAGCGGAGGGATCGCCTTGTCATATTGCTTGAGCTGGAAATGCGAAAGGCCGATGAAGTAGTGCCCGACTGCCTGGGCCTTCTCGTCTTTCTCCGCCGCCTTGATGTAATTCTGAAAGGCGTCTATAGAGTCTTCATAGCCCTGAAGCTGAAAATGGCCCGCCCCGATGTAATACCACGACTGCCACGCCGCGGGATTGGCCCGCATCACGGCGTGGAACTCGCGAATCGCGGGCCTGTACTGCTTCTGGTTGAAGAGAGAGACCGCGCGATCCCAGTCCTGCGCGCTGGCCGATGCTGCGAAGCCCGCCGTGATCATCAGCGCGGCTGCGATTGTATATAGCTTCTTAATCATGTCCTGTTTCTCCATTCTCGGAGGCCCGGCTGACGGTTTCCCTGAGATTTTAGCCCTTCGCGCGCGGCCGGCACAAGATGCCCCTATAGTCGCGGCTCCAGAAATTCAGATGTCGAAACACTCCCCCTTGAGTTGCCTGGGGCAACCCCGCCCGCCTTGCCAATGTTTGCCCGCATCAAGCAAAATATCCGTAGCGTTGTGGCGGAGTTTTCGCAACCGTAGCATCTAAATCCCGAGGAAAGAAGAGGTCAGAGATGAGATCAGTATTATTTTTCTTACCGCGAGCGCTCGTAGTCCTCGCGCTCGTGGTAGCGACGGCCGCCGCGTCGTCGGCTTCCGCTCAGAATCCGGATAACCCTCCCGACAGCAAGGCTCAGGAGAAGGACCAGAAGCCGAAGGGCTCGGACAAGAAGGAGCCGCAAATCTCCGACGGCGAGCGCCAGCTGCTCAATAAGATCAATGCGGCGACGGACAATACCGCCAAGCTGCAAGCCGCGGCCGAGTACTCGAAGAAGTACCCCAAGAGCTCTATGCGCCCTCAGGTCATAAAGCACATCAGCGCCGAGATAGCCAGGGTGCCGGACCCTGCTCAACAGATCGCGCTCGCGGAGAATTTCGTGACCATATTCACCGGGCCGGGCGAATCCGACCTCATCAACCGGCTCCTGATAGAGATTTATAA
>DATLMR010000353.1:0-10828 GCA_035537555.1 Blastocatellia bacterium | reverse complement strand
AGACCGTGCGAACGTCGGATAGCTTCACGCCGCGCGGCGCGATCAGGTTATGAATTATCTTCAGGTGAATCTCGCCGAGGATCGTGAGGTCGTGCTCGATCAGCAGGTCGTAATTCTTAAGGACCGACCCGGCGAGACTGTTTTCAATCGGCACGACCGCGCAGGCGGCTTCCTCATCTGAGACCGAGCGAAAGACATCCTCGAACGTGCGGTAGGCAGTCGGGCTCGCCTGCGGGCCGAGCATCGCGCGCGCGGCCATATCGCTGAAAGCCCCGGGCTCGCCCTGGTAGGCGGCCTTTATCGGCCCGTCCTTTGCCGGCCCGCCGTCTGTGGATTTGTTCGTCGCGTGACTCTCTTCACCCTGTTGCGCCATTCTCCGTTCTCCAAAAACTTCGAGGCCCGCTGCCTTCGTCTGAAGGAGCGGGCCTCGGTACTTCCTGCGATTTGCTTCTATCTAAGCAGTCGCGCCCCCCGCTCCATCCGCGGTGCTAAAGCTAAAGCTGAAGTAGCTAAAGTTGAAGCGGGCGTCAAAGCCAGGCGTTACGGAGCGCGACTTTACAGAGCGCGACCGGCGCGCCTTGGCGCGGGCCTCGATTGCATTTGATCCTGATCCGCCTGAAGTCATGTCAAGTCGCATTTTAAATCGCCTTCGCAAATCTGGCGGGCATTATCTGCCAAACGGCGGGAGCTGTCAAGTAGCCGCTCGTAGTCGCGGCAGGTCAATCGATAAGCACGGCCCGCATCCATTTTCGCACCGAATTTATCAGGAACAGGGGCTCGGCCCGGCGAAGCTCATCCCTGTGAATCGCTCTCTCCAGTATCTCTCCTTGCGCGAGCAGCTCATCGCGAAACGTGCCGCCGAGCAGGCCCGCGCCGCGCGGAGGGGTCCACTTTCGCCCGTCGGCCGTGAAGACGATGTTGGCGATGCTCGATTCCGTGACTTCGCCCGCTTCGTTCCAGAAGATGAGGTCGTCGCAGTCTTCCGGCTTTCGCGCAGCCTGGTCGTACGCTTTCCGGTGGGTCGTTTTATTGTGAATGAAGGGATCGTTCCGGTCTATCGGCGCGGGCGCGAGCCTCACGCGCCATACCCTTTCGTCCTCCTCCGCAAGCTCCGAGCTCTCTACCGACGCGGCCCCGCGCTCGCCCGCGAGCAGTCTGATCTTCCATCGCCCGCCTGAGCGAGCCAGCCGGGCCTGCTCCAATCGGTGGCGCACCTCTTCTACGTCGCAGGGAAACCCGAAGTAGCGGGCCGAGGCCGTCAGCCTTTGGATGTGGCGCTCAAGCAGAAAGAACCGCCCGTCTTCGAGCAGGATCGTCTCCAATAATTGAAAGTCGGGCCGCGGCCGGTCGAGGAAACGGGCCTTGAGCAGGCACTCTTCAAACTCGGCCTCGGGCGTCGAGTCATAGGTGATCCCTCCGCCCACGCCGAACGTCGCCCGGCCCGCGGGGCCGTCCAGCACGAGAGTCCGAATGGCGACGTTGAATATGCAATCGCCTCCGGGCCGGACGATTCCGATCGCTCCGGTGTAGATGCCGCGAGGGGCGCGCTCCAATTCTTCGATAATCTCCATCGTGCGCACTTTGGGCGCTCCGGTTATCGAGCCGCAGGGGAAGAGGGCGCGGAGGATGTCGGTGAGCTTCAGGCCGGGCTTGCAGACGGACTCGATCGTCGAGGTCATCTGCAAAAGGCTCGGGTACCGCTCTACGTCGAAGAGGCTCGGGACGCGGACGGAACCCGCCGTCGATATTCTTCCGAGATCGTTCCTGAGAAGGTCCACGATCATAACGTTCTCCGCCCGATTTTTCGGGCAGGCGGCCAGCCGCGCGGCCTGGTCGTCGTCTTCTTCCGCCCATCTGCCGCGAGACATGGTGCCCTTCATAGGCCGCGCGGCCAGCCTTTCTCCCCGGCGCTCGAAGAAGAGCTCGGGCGAAAGTGAGATCACCTGACGTTCTCCCAGGTCGAGATAGGCGGAGTAGCGCGCGCCCTGCGCGGCCCCGAGCTCGCGGTACCAGGACCAGGCGTCGCCTTCGAATTCGCATTCGAGAGGGATCGTATAGTTGACCTGATAGGTGTCTCCGGCGGCGATGTATTCGCGGATCTTCTGAACGGCGGCGATATAAGAGCCGCGTGAAACCCGGGGCTTCCACGGAGAGGCCCTATAAGCTCTATGAATATTTGCGGACCCGTTCGAGGCCGGGCAAGGGCGATCGAAGACGGCGACGAGGGCCGGGGGAAAGTCGCAAGGGGCGTGGGCCTTGAGCGCCGCGTCGAAGGCCGGGGCGGATTCGTAAGCGAGCATCACTACGGCCCACCGGCCCCGGTCGCACTCTTCCTCGGCCAGGCGCAGGGCCGCCGGAACCTCCGAGAGAGTGCGCGCCTCCCGGACCTCGCGCGGGCTCTCGAAACGAGCGTGCCACGGAGTGCGCGAGCCGTCGAATGATTCAAAGACTGCTGTCTTCATGCCTGCACGGCCGGACGGCCGCCCCGCGCGAGCCCGCGCCGTTTAGACGACCGTGCCGTCGGGAATAATGCCGTTCTTGGGCACTATCACGATGCCGTCGCGAATGAAGTAGCCGCCGCCGTCGTACTCGACGCGCCTCGATTCATTAAGTATCTTCACGCTGGAGCCGATGCGCGCATTCTTATCGATGATCGCGCGGCGGATGTGGCAGCTCGGGCCTATCCCGATTCGGGGGATGTCTTGATGCAACTCCTGCTGCATCTCTTCCAGAGTCTGATAGAAGTCCGCGCCCATCATCAGCACGCCTTCGAGCCGAGAGCCGTGCTCTATGCGGCTGCGAATCCCGATGATGCAGTCGTTCATCGTGGCGCTGTTGATTATGCACCCTTCCGTGATGATCGAGCTTTGAATGCGGCAATCGAGCAGCTTCGATCCCGGCAGGTAGCGCGGGCGAGTGTACATCGGCGCTTCCGCGTCGAAGAAGTTGAAGGGCGGGAGCGGGTGCGTCATCTCCATGTTCGCGCGGTAGAAAGCCCCGATTGTTCCGATGTCCTCCCAGTAGCCGTCGAACAGGTGCGCCTGCACGTTGTAGCCCGCGAGCGCGGTCGGGAGCACTTCCTTGCCGAAGTCCACCGCTTCGCTCATATCTTCGAGGAGCAGCTTTTTGAGCAGCTCGCGCTTGAAGACGTATATGCCCATCGAGGCGAGGTAGGGACGGCCCCTCGCTTCGTCCGGGTTGAGCCCCAGCACTCCGGTATCGACCCGCATCTTCAATAGCGCGTCGCCTTTCGGTTTCTCGCTGAACTCTATTACGCGGCCCGCTTCGTCTATCTTGACCAGCCCGAACCCGGGGGCGTCTTCCTCGTTGGCCGCCGTGACGGAGACGGTCACGTCCGCGCCGGTCTCGAAATGGCGTTTCAGGAAGAGGCGGTAATCCATGCGGTAGAGATGATCGCCCGAGAGAATGAGGACCGTGTCCGACTTGTAATCTTCGAGGTGATGCAGGACCTGGCGCACCGCGTCGGCCGTGCCCTGGAACCAGTCGGGGCGCTCCTTCGTCATCTCTGCCGCGAGCACCTCGACGAAGCCGTTGGTGAAGCGGCTGAACCTGTACGTCCGCGCGATGTGCCGGTTGAGAGAGGCCGAATTGTATTGAGTGAGGATGAAGATGCGGATCAGGTCGGAGTTGATGCAGTTCGATACAGGGATGTCTATCAGCCTGTACTTACCGCCGAGCGGCACGGCCGGCTTCGCCCTCTGTCCCGTAAGGGGGTAGAGGCGCTGGCCGACCCCGCCTCCGAGGATGACTGATATCACGTCTAGCGATGCCATAGTCGCTCACCTCCAGATTTTTCCGATTATTTTCTTTATTACCGTCCCGGCAAAAAGTATACCTGCCCGGTGTCTCCGGAGAAAGTTGCCTCGGGTTAAAGTCTAGTCGATTCGGCGGCCGCGCCTCTCGCGTCTTTACGCCGCGCCTTTTTTTTCTCCCTCTCGTGCTCTATATTCAACCCTGTCGAGCGTGGCCCGCGCCTCTTTCCGGCGGAGCCTGTCAGATCCGGCCTGCACCGCTTCGTGAGGAGATCTTTCGCGGCGGCTCCGCAACTATGCAACCGTTCAAGAGTCGAGGAGTTATCGAGACGCTTTTGAATCCCCGGAGAAGACCTTGAGGAGACCTTAATGACGACGGAGCGAGGAAAGACAATCTGTTTCATCGACAACGCCAATATATTTCACGGCCAGAGAGACGAAGGGTGGAAGATCGACTGGCAGAAATTCATGGGTTATCTCGAAGAGAGCGGGGAGATCTGGCAGACCTACTTTTTCGCCTCTTATCACGAGCCGATGGAGAGCGAGCAGGAAGGCTTCTTCTTCTTTCTCAAAGAGAGTCTCAGGTGGGAAATCAAGCTATACCCGCTCGGGAAACGGACCCTGACCTGCCGCAGCTGCGGCCACACGGCGACGCAGCCGGTCGAGAAAGGCGTCGATGTCGGCATAGCGACCAAGATGCTCACGCTCGCCATGAATCAGGCCTACGAGACCGCCATCCTCGTCGCGGGCGACCGCGATTATCTTGAGACCGTGCAGTTCATAAAGAGCCTGGGGCTGCGCGTCGAGGTCGTCTCCTGGAAGAAAGGATTGAGCGACGGCCTGGCGGCCGAGTCCTCGGCTCCGGTCGCCTACCTGGACGATCTCAAGGACGCGGTTGAGAGGGCCTGAATCTCAGGGGCCGGGGCCTAAGCTAAAGATTCCGATTGAATGATGATTCCGAAAAACAGAGGGCGAACTACTGATTCCGTAAAGACGGCTCCGGGCGTCGCGCGCGCGCTTGAGGCCGGAGCGCCCGCGGTCGCGCTCGAATCGACCGTCATAGCCTACGGCCTCCCCCGGCCGCTCAACCTGCAAACCGCGCGCGCATGCGAAGAGGCCGTTCGCGAGGCCGGAGCCGCGCCCGCCACCGTCGGCATAGTCGAAGGCGTGCCCGTGGTCGGCCTCGACGAGGCGGAGATCATCGCCTTCGCCGAAGGCGTTTCCCCCGACGGCCGCCCTATCGCGAAAGTAAGCCTCAACAATCTTGCGGCCGTCATCGCCGGTCGCGGGTGGGGTGCTACCACCGTCGCCGGCACCCTGCGCGTCGCCTCGCTCGCGGGCCTGCGCGTCTTTGCAACCGGCGGCATCGGAGGCGTGCACCGGGGCGCGGCCGACTCGCTCGACGTCTCGGCCGACCTTACGGCCCTCGCCAGCATACCGCTCGTCTGCGTCTGCGCGGGCGCGAAAGCCATACTGGACCTGCCGAAAACGGTCGAATACCTGGAGACCTCGGGCGTTCCGGTCCTGGGCTACGGGTCGGATGAGTTCCCCGCGTTTTATTCTCGCGCGAGCGGGCTGCCGGTCGACTACAGGGTCGAGACTCCCGACGAGGCGGCCGCCGTCGCCGCCCGACACTGGGAGACGGGGGGCGCGGGGGCCGTGCTCGTCTGCGTACCGATCCCCTCGGAGTTCGAGCTCGCTATGGAAGAGGTCGAGCGCGCCGTGGACGCGGCCATGGCTTCGGCCGCCACGGCCAAAGTGCGAGGAAAGGCCATTACCCCTTTCCTGCTTTCGCAAATGGAGAAGCTCACCGGGGGCAACACCCTGGAAGCCAACCGCGCCCTGCTCGTCAATAACGCGCGCGTGGCCGGACGGATATCCGCCAGCCTCGCGCGACTGTTGTAGGTTTTTCAGCAATGGCTTTGACTTACGTCCCCGGATTTATATAATCGCTCTTCCCACAAACTCGTTTCCCTTTGCCCTGACGACATCACGGAGGACCTAAGATCATGACCGCAGCGACTCCCACGCAAGCCAGGCCCGGAGGCTCCGGCTCCGGCGAGACCCTCTCTCCTTCACCCGCGAAATCGCGCCGCCGTCTGAAATTCCTTACGGTATTGCTGCTCGTGCCCGTGCTCGCTCTTCTCGCGCTGGCGCTGTGGCCCGCGCCGGCCGATGTCCTGGGCGATGAGGGAACTGCCGGAGTGGGCGCGGGCGGCGGGGGCCTTCGCCGCCCGTTCCCGGCGATGGTCCTGCGCGCCGACAACCCCGCCCCCGCGAACCCCTCGACGGACGAGAGGGTCGAGCTCGGCCGACTGCTATTCTTCGACCCCGTCCTGTCGGGCGCCAACGACGTATCGTGCGCGACTTGTCATCATCCCGACCTCGGGTTCAGCGACGGGCGCGGCCAGTCGATGGGGAGAGGCGGTCACGGGGTCGGCGCCGGGCGCGCGGGCGGCGCGGTCGTGCGGCGCGGCGCGCCTTCGCTCTGGAACTCCGCGTTCAATCACAGGCAGTTCTGGGACGGGCGCGCGGCGGACCTCGAAGAGCAGGCGCTCGGCCCGATAAAGGACGAGAAGGAGATGGCCCAAAATCCTGAAACCCTCGTGGCGGAACTGAAAGCCATTCCTGAATACGCGCGCCGTTTCGACGCGGCATTCGGCGGCTCCGGCGTCTCGATCGACAACGTGCTCAAAGCCATCGCGTCGTTCGAGCGCACCCTCATATCGAACAACTCTCCGTTCGACCGCTACGTGAACGGAGACGCGGGCGCGCTCACTCCAGAACAGGTCCGCGGCTTCAACCTCTTTCGCTCCGGCAAGACTCGCTGCTTCGAGTGCCACGGGCTCCCGACCTTCGCCAATCCCGATTTCAAGATCGTGGGCGTGCCCGATCTCGACCCGCAGCAGCCGGATTTCGGGCGCGCGGAGGTCGAAGGCGGAGAAGGCTACAGGCGCGCCTTCAAGGTGCCGACGCTTCGCAACGTGGCGCTCAATCCCCCTTACATGCACAACGGGCGCTTCAAAGACCTGATGGAAGTCCTCGACTTCTACGCGGGCGGCGGCGGGCCGGGCAAGGGCTTTCCCACTCCCCACATCGACGATAAGATTCGCCCCTTCACCCTCTCCGATCAGGAGAAGAGAGACATGATCGCATTCCTGTCCGCCCTGGCCGACGAATCCAGGCTGCCCGCCTTTCCCGAGCGCGTGCCTTCGGGCCTACCCGTCGTCGGGCGGCTGGATAATCCGGCTCGCGCCATCGTGTCGGCGCACAACACGGGCTCTGCCGGAGAGAAAGTCGCTCACAGGCCGAAGGAGACCATAAGGGTAAGCGCGGGCGAGTCGATCCAGGCGGCGGTGAGCCGCGCGCGCGCGGGCGACACGATCGAAGTCTCGCCGGGCACCTACCGCGAAGAGATATTCGTCGACCTCGACGACATCACCCTCCGCGGGCTCGGCCCTGACGGGAAAGCGGCGCGGCCTCAAACCGCCGACGATGCGCAGTCGTCCGAAACGACGGTCTCCACGCCCGCCGGGCCCCGCCTGAGGAGCATGTACTGGCCCGTGCTCAACGGGGAGAAGAAGCTGGCGGACGCCGTGATCGCGACCGGCAAGAATTTCGTGATCGAAGGATTCGAGGTGCGAAATTACATCGGCAACGGCATCCAGGTGCAGAACGCGGCGGGCCCGGTCTTCCGCGACCTGATGATCGACGACGCGGGATTATATGGAGTCTATCCCGTTAGCTGTACCGGGGTGACGGTCGAACGCGTGACCGTGACCCGGATCGCGGACGCGGGCATCTACGTGGGCCAGTCGCGCGACATCGTGGTCAGGGATTCGGTGGCGCACGGAAACGTGACCGGCATCGAGATCGAGAACTCCGTCAACGCCGTCGTCGAAAATAACCTCGTCTACGACAACACGGGCGGAATTCTTGTCTTCGTCCTTCCTAATAATCCTTCGAAAGTGGGGCGCAATTGCCGCGTGGTCAATAATCGCGTATTCGAGAACAATCACCCGAACTTCGGCAATCCCAGCTCCATCGTCGGCAAAGTCCCTCCCGGGGGAGGGATCTTCGTAATGGCCGCCGATGAGACCGAAGTGACCGGAAACGAGATTCGCGGCAATAACTCTTACGGAGTCGCCGTGATGAGCCTGAGCGTGGCCTTCCCGAAGGGCACGCGCTTCGACGTGGGGCCGCTGCCGGAACGCAACCGCATCCACGGCAACGTCTACTCGGATAACGGGCGCGAGCCCTCGAAATCCATAACGGACGCGGGGCTCGCGGGCGCGGACCTGCTATGGGACCTGAGCGGATGGTCGAATACATGGCAGGAGAAGGGCGCGACCCGGGCCACCCCGCTTCTGAGCGCGAGCTGGCCGTCATTCGCCCGCCGGGCTTACTGGCGCGCGCTCACCCTCGCGCAGGATTACCTGTGAGCATGCCGGGTCTAGTAGTGTAATGGTTGCTTCGAAGATCGTTCCTTAATCCCGTGAGGCGATAGGTCCGCCCGCGCTCCAAGGAACTTGATACCTATAAGTTGTAAGCCCTTCGCGCGAAGTTGCGGGGCGTGCGTGATCCGCGCTTGCGAGAACCTGTTAGATTTTGAAGAGCTTATCGAACGCTGAGCGAGGGTCTTTGGTTTCGACGGCCGCGGTCGTGGTTTCGCGCTCGATCGTCTTGCGCGGTTCGAACAGGGCGCATTGATTGGCCTGATCCTTCTTCGGTATTCGTTCGGTCACGGGCTTCCTGCACTGGAAGCGCGCGCCGGGATCGAAGCTGATACAGTTCTTGCAGGTGTGCAGGTCGCTATGGCATTTAGGACATTGCGTGTCCAGAGCGATGCCTCCCACTTCGATCTTGACCTGAGTGCCGCAAAGATTGCATCGCGTAACCTCGCGAAAGGGTGGCATCTTGGGCGAGCGCACATCGCTTCGCTGCTGCGTCGCCGGGCGCGAGTTTTGCTCCCTGCCCTCGTCCTGATAGCCACGCTGCTTGTATTTTCTATCCATAAAATCTCCTCGTAAAAACGCCTCTCCTTCTCACAATTATTCTTGAAAGTTCCCTTGAGGTTGGGTCTGGTCAGATTTGGTAAAACGATACTGAATCGGTAGTCCGAGACTATCTCGGGGCTCGCTTCGAAATCAAGACCTGGTATCTGGAGTTCCAAGACCGATAGAGATGCCATTCCGTTATACATCATCCGCAGCCAGTAATCAATCGCTTTCTCGGCCCATCCTGTTTTTATGAACAGGCGAAGACGTTTATAAGGGTGAAAATATAGATCCGGGCGTGAAAACCCGATTCGCGAGTCGCCCCCCTCATTGTGATCTTGACACCATATGCGCGGTGAATATAATTCTCGCGGCTGTATATCGACTTCACCGTTGCCGCGTTGCGATGCTTTCGAGCCAGGGAGGGGGCGCAAGCCGGGGAAATCAAGGGAAATCGATTATTCCTTAGCACTCCGTTCAGCCACGCAAGCCCAGTAAGACCGACTGGCTCGAAGTATCGGCCGATTGTCAATGCCGGGGCTTCGCGCGCCCGCTATAAGAGGAGAAGGAAAATGAAAAATGATCGGTCCACGGGCCGGAGCTCAACTCAAAGCCCGAAAGGTCCCGCCAAGAAATCCCGGCTCATCTCTGCGATGAGCAGGCGGAATTTTATTATAGGCTTCGCCTGTCTCGCGCTCGTCACCATGGGAACGGCGCGCCATGCGCGCGCGCACGCGGGCGTGGAAGGAGTCGTCCTCGAGTGGAACCGCGCCGCCCTTCGCGCCGTGCGCGAGACCCGGCTCGGGCCTCCGATGGTGGCGAGGGCATTCGCGATCCTGCACACGGCGATCTTCGACGCGTGGGCGGCTTACGATGGAGCCGCCGTGGGCACGCAATTCGGGGGGGCGCTCAGGCGGCCCGTAGAAGAGCGCGACTCTCCGACCAAGGCGAAAGCCATCAGCTTCGCGGCCTATCGCGTGCTCGTCGACCTCTTTCCTACGAAGGTGGCTCTCTTCAACGAGGTAATGAGCAGCCAGGGGCACGATCCGTCCAACACCTCGACCGATACGACTACTCCGGAAGGCATAGGCAACGTGGTGTCAACCGCGCTCCTGAATTTCAGGCACGACGACGGCTCGAACCAGCTCGGCAACTTGAACCCCGGAGCCTACTCCGATTACACGGGCTACCGTCCCGTCAACTCCCCCGATAAGATCACAGACCCCGAGCGCTGGCAGCCCTTGAGGCTTCCCAATGGCACGGTGCAGAAGTTCCTCGTGCCGCAATGGGGACTCGTCACGCCGTTCGCTCTCGTCTCCGGCTCGGAGCTGAGGCCGAAGAGCCCCGCGCGTTTTTTGAGCGCCACCTATCGCGCTCAGGCCGAAGAGCTGGTTCGCATCAGCGCAAAGCTGGGCGACAGAGAGAAGGCCATCGCGGAGTACTGGGCGGACGGCCCGGCGTCAGAGACGCCTCCGGGTCACTGGGTACTGCTCGGAGAGTTCGTCTCCGAGCGAGACAACCATAACCTCGACCAGGACGTAAAGATGTTCTTCGCGCTCTCGAACGGCCTGATGGACTCCAGCATCGCGTGCTGGGAAGCGAAGCGTTTCTACGATTACGTGCGCCCGATCTCCGCCATTCGATTTCTCTTCAAGGGGCAGACGATCCTTGCCTGGGGAGGTCCGTATCAGGGCACGAAGCGAATTAGAGGCGAGGACTGGCAGCCTTATCAGGCCCTCGATTTCGTGACCCCTCCGTTTCCGGAATACGTCTCGGGCCACAGCACCTTCAGCGCGTCGAGCGCGGAGATTCTGAAGTCTTTCACGGGCAGCGACCTCTTCGGGGCCACGGCCGTCGTGCCCGCGGGCTCTTCTTTCGTCGAGCCGGGCGCGGTGCCCTCGCAAGACGTTTCGCTCTCCTGGGCCACCTTCTCCGATGCCGCGGCGGAGGCGGGGCTCTCTCGCCGCTACGGAGGCATTCACTTCGAAGAAGGAGACCTGCGCGGGCGCCAGCTCGGCCGCCAGGTCGGCGCGCGGGTCTGGGCAAAGGCGCAGTCCT
>DATLMR010000352.1:0-2583 GCA_035537555.1 Blastocatellia bacterium | reverse complement strand
GCCCCAGCGCCGCGAGCGGCCCGATTCTCGTGGCCCGGCGCGCCGGGATATAGCAGGCCAGAAGCGTTACGGCCCCCAGCAACAGAGCTGCCGCGCACAATGTCGCCGGATCGGTCGGACTCACGCCGTAGAGCATGCTTTCGAGAAAGCGCATGAGAAGAGCGGCCCCGGCAATCCCGAGCGCCACGCCTCCGGCGGCCAGGACCGCGCCCTGGCCCACGATCATTCTCACTATGTCTTCGGGCGTCGCCCCCAACGCCATGCGAATGCCGATCTCATGCGTCCTCTGACTTGTAGAAAAGCTCATCAGCCCGTATATGCCTAAAGCCGCGAGCGCGAGCGCGAGCGCCGCGAACGAGGCGAGCAGGACCAGGTGAAACTCCCTCTCTCCGAGAGAGGCGGATACGAGTTGCTCTATCGGGCCGCTCGTGTTGAAAGGCAGGTCTTTGTCGAGCGCCCATATCTGCTTTTTTATAACGGGCAGCATGAGCGACGGCTCCCCGTCGGTCCGCACGACGTAGGTCATAGAGCCGGACGGAGACTGCGCGTGAGGGATGAAGAGCTCCGGTTGCGGTTCGCTGTCGAGCCCCGTGTGCCTCACGTCTCCAACCACGCCTATGATCTCGCGCACGGTCGGCTGACCGTAGCGCACGGTTATCTTCTTCCCCACGGGGTCCTCGTTCGGCCAGTAGGCCCGGGCCATCTTATCGTTTACAAGCACGACGGGCGTCGAGCCCTCGTTGTCGAAAGAATTGAATGACCGGCCTTGCAGGAGTGGAATGCCCAGCGCTTTGAAGTAATCGAGAGTAGAGATGGTCATACGAGCCGAGGGCTCCTGTCCCGGTACGGGCGCGGCGCGACCTTCGACGGTAAAGCTGATGTTGACGTCTATGCTGTTCTCGTGAAACGGGAGAGCCGAGACCGCCCCGGCGGCTTGCACGCCCGGCAGGGCGGAGATCTTTTCGAGGCTCTGCTCGAAGAAGGCTTTGCGCTGTTGAGGCGTGCGCTGCTTGCCCCAGACGTGGACTTCGAGCGACAGGACCTTATCCGTCCTGAACCCCGGATCGACCCGCAGCAGGCCGACGAAACTCCGAATGAGTAAGCCCGCGCCCGCAAGCAGCACGAGAGCGAAAGCGATCTCCGACACGACAAGAAGGCTCCGCAGGCGGTGACGCGCCAGCCCCGCGGTGCCGGTGCGCCCGCTCTCCTTCAGAGACCGGTTGAGGTCGGGCGTTGAAAATTGCAGCGCCGGAAAGAGCCCGAATATCAATGACGTGAGCATGGAGACTCCGACCGCGAAGCCGAGCACGCGGCCGTCGAGCGCGACCTGCTCAAAGCGGGGAAAGTTGCCGGGATTCAAGGCGCTCATGACGCTTACCGCCCATCCGGCGAGCAGCACGCCGCCCGCACCGCCCGCGAGCGCAAGCACCAGGCCTTCGGTCCCGAGCTGACGCATCAGCCGCGCGCGGCCCGCTCCCAGAGCTGCGCGGATCGCAAACTCCTGCTCCCTTTCGGCCCCGCGAACCAACAGGAGGTTAGCCACGTTCGCGCAGGCTATGAGCAATACGAAGCCGACCGCCCCGAACAACACGAGCAGCGCGGGCCGGAGATGTCCCACCATCTGCTCAGAAAGCGGCACGACCGATGCGCTCATCTCGGCATTCGTCTGCGGATACTGATCGGCGAGGCCCGAGGCGATGAGCTTCATCTCGCTGCGGGCCTGCTCGACCGTCACGCCCGGCTTCAACCTCGCTATAACCTTCAGGTAGGTCGCGCCTCGCCTCCGCCTGTCGATCTCGCCCGAGACGCGCGGAGCCCACATCTCCTTGCCGGGCGGCATCTGAAACTCGGGAGGCATTACGCCCGCGACCACGTGGGGCTCGCCGTCCAGTATGATCTTTTGCCCGATCATATTCGGGTCGGAGCCGAAGCGGCGCTGCCATAGGCGGTAGCCGAGCACCACCACGTGATCGCTTCCCTCGTGAAACTCTTCGGGAAGGAACGTGCGCCCGTGCAGGGCATTCACGCCGAGGAGGCGAAAGAACTCTTCTGATACGAGCCACGAAGAGATGGCTTCCGGGTCTCCCGCCCCGAGCAGGTCGTGGCCGTACGGCTCGGCGGCCGCCATCCCCTCGAAGACCTGATTCAGCTCTTTGTAATCGAGAAAGTTGGCGGGAGATACATCTTCCTGAATCGCCTGGGTCGTATTGTCCTGCCACACGGTCATGATTTTTTCGGGCTCTTTGTACGGCAAAGGATTGAGCAGAACGCCGTTGATAACGCTGAAGATTGCCGTGTTCGCGCCGATGCCGAGCGCAAGGGTCAGCACGGCGACCACCGTGAAGCCGGGGTTCTTGCGCAACATCCGAATGCTCGAGCGTATGTCCTGCCATGCGCCTCCGATCATGCTCGCTCTCCTTCCTCCGATCGTCGATGGCTCCGAGGGCGCCTTCGCCTCTACCAGCGCCAGCTCGTGCGCGAGCGAATCGCCCTCGCGCAGCTCGGCGAGCGCCGCGTGATAGGCCTCTTCGTCCGTGGCTCCGCCAGCCAGCAACTCCTCGTAGCGGTCCTCAAGGTGCTGGG
>DATLMR010000351.1:0-4245 GCA_035537555.1 Blastocatellia bacterium | reverse complement strand
GTCGCCGTCGAAGGGGATCGAATACTTTTCGCCGGCCCGGCCTCGGAGGCTGGCGCGCGCGCCGAATTTTCGCGGGCCGAGCGAATTGACCTCGGCCGCGCGGCCCTGCTGCCGGGCTTCGTGAACGCGCACACCCATCTGGAGCTGACCCTGATGCGAGGCTTCCTCGAAGAGATGGCTTTCCGTGACTGGATTCTCAAGCTGACCCGCACGCGAGCCGAAAGGCTTTCCGATGACGACGCGGCCGCCTCGGCCATGCTGGGAGCCGTCGAGGCGATACGGGCGGGGATCACCACGCTCTCCGACACGGGGGATTCTCGCGCCCCGTTCGACGCGCTTTTAAAGAGCGGTCTGCGCGGCACGGCTTATCGCGAAGTCTTCGGCCCGGACCCGCTCGCGGCCGAAGGGAGCCTGGAGGGATTGAAGGCGAAAATCGAACAGATGCGGGCGAGCGAATCGGGCCTCGTGCGCGTGGGAGTCTCCCCTCACGCGCCTTACACGGTTTCGGCGCCGCTCTTTCGTAAAGTCTCCGAGTACGCCGCGCGCGCGGGCCTGGACGTGTGCGTGCACGCGGCGGAATCCGAGGCGGAGCAAAGGATGATGGTCGAAGGCGGAGGCGAGTTCGCGCGCGGGTTGCGGGAGCGAGGGATCGCATGGCGCGCTCCCGGGATCTCGACTATCGGGTACCTCGACTCGCTCGGCGCGCTGGAAAACGGGCCGCTCCTCGTTCATTGCGTCCGCGTGGACGACGAGGACATCTCGCTTCTTGCGCGGTCGCGCTCACGGGTGGCCCACTGCCCGAAATCGAATGCGAAGCTCGGACACGGCATCGCCCCCCTGGCGAACATGCTGGCTGCCGGAGTGCGGGTGGGGCTCGGGACCGACAGCGTCGCGTCGAACAACCTCTGCGACGTAATCGACGAGGCCCGCTTCTGCGGCCTCCTGCACAGGGCAAGCTCCGGAAGCTACGCCGAGCCTTCCGCGGATGGCTTACTCAGGCTCGCGACGCTCGGCGGAGCGGAGGCGGTCGGGCTCGAAAAGCTCACGGGGTCGCTCGAGCCGGGCAAGCAGGCCGACGTCGTGGCAATAGACCTCTCCGGATCTCACGCCCTGCCGGTGCACGACCCGGCGGCCGCCATAATATTCAGCGGCAGGAGCGCGGATGTCGTGCTTACCATGGTCGCGGGCCGGGTGCTTTTCGACGGCCTGGAGGTCAAGACTCTCGACGAGCCCGAGATTCAAGAGAGAGTCAACCGCGCTTTACCCCGGATGAGATAAAGTTCGGGGGGCGGGAATCATTCGAAACTCGCTTGAAAAAACCCTATTGACGCGATCAGAAGGGCAAGTATTATCCCTGGCCCGCGCCCCCGGCTCCGACCTGCTCACAATTTCGGAACCATAAATCAAAGGGTGCCGTATGACCCGGTGAGCTTAGAGCCGCCTGGCATATTTAACCCGGATAACTGGGGAGCATTATGGCGAAAAAAAAATCGCGTAAATACCTTATCGTCTTTGTCGTCGCCCTGGCCCTCGCGGGCGCGGCGGCGGTCTATGCGTTTTCAGTAATGTCCGGCGCCAAGGCCTCCATCGATCCCTCGCGTCTGGCCGTCATCGAGCGCGGGGACCTGGCACGTTCGGTCGTGGCGACGGGTCGAGTCGAGCCGATCTCAAAAGTGGAGATCAAGTCCAAGGCGAATGGAATAATAAAAGAGCTGAGAGTGAACGCGGGCGATATGGTGAGCCCGGGCCAGGTGCTGGCGGAGCTCGACAAGGAGAACCTCTCGGCGCGGCTGCGCGAGGCGCGGGCGGCCCTGTTGAGCGCGCAGTCGAACGAACGGGCGGCGCTGGCCGAATTCGAGAAGAACAAGGTCGAGGCCGACAGCCCCGACGTCGGCTTCGCGCGGCGAAACGTCGAGCGCACGGACAGGCTCTTTAAGAGCGGCTTGATCTCCAATCAGGAGAGCGACGACGCGCGGCGCTCGCTTGAGCAGGCCGAGAACCGGCAGCAGATAGCGCGCTCGCAGCTGGGCGTCTCCCGCGCGCGCATCTCGCAGGCCCAAGCGGAGGTGGCGCAGTCTCGCGCGGCGGTCGAGCGCGCGGAAGAGGAGCTGAACAACGCCACGATCCGCTCGCCCATTCGCGGCAAGGTCCTATCGCGCGATGTCGAGATCGGAAGCCCCGTCTCTTCGATACTGAACATGGGCTCGGCGGCCACGCTCGTCATGGTGCTGGGCGACATCAGCCAGGTCTACGTGCTGGGCAAAGTGGACGAAGCCGACATCGGGCTCGTGCGCCTCGGGCAGCCCGCGAGAATAAAAGTCGAGACCTTCAAGGAGAAGCAGTTCGAAGGGCGCGTGACGCAGATATCTCCGATGGGCGCGGAGAAGGACAACGTGGTCAGCTTCGAAGTCAGGGTCTCTATCGACAACCCGGGAGGGGAACTGAGCGCGAACATGACCGCGAACGCCGAGATAATCCTCGAAGAGCGAAAGGCGACCCTCATCATCCCGGAGAGCGCCATCATCTACGACGCGCAGCGCAACGCCTGGGCCGAGACGCCCGAGCCCTCGGCTCCCACGGGCCGGGAGAGAAAGGCGATCAAGGTGGGGATCAGCAACGGCACCCGCACCGAAGCGCTCGAAGGCCTGCTGGAAGGCCAGCAAGTGATACTCCAGTAATCGAGCCGTTATGCGCGAGCTGATTTTACAAACCTGGTCGAACCTCTCCGCGAACCGCCTGCGCAGCTTCCTGACCATGTTCGGGATCATCTGGGGAGTGATCTCGATCGTGATCCTTTCGTCGGTCAGCGAAGGGTTCCAGCGCGGCAACGACGCCGTCTTCAGAGAGTTCGGCAAGAACATACTGATAATCAACAGCGGGCGGACCAGCATGCAGGCCGGCGGGGAGCGCGCCGGCCGCTTCATCCGCCTCAACCTGGGCGACGTTTACGCGCTCAAAGAGCGGTCCAAGATGCTGGAGTTCGTCTCTCCGGAAATCATGGGACAGGTCAGCGCCAAGAGCCCGTTCAACTCAAGCTCCGTCGGGGTCAGCGGCGTATGGCCCGTCTTCCAGCACATCCGCACGATAGAGACCGACAGGGGCCGCCTGATGTCGGAGGCCGACAACGAGCAGGCCCGGCGCGTGGTCGTCATCGGCTTCGATGTGAGCAAGCAGCTCTTCGCCGACCGCGACCCCATAGGCGCGCAGATCACGCTCAACTCCATTCCTTACTCGGTGGTCGGGCGTATACGGAATAAAGACCAGGATTCCAGCTATTCGAGCCGCGATAACGAGCGTATATTCATCCCCTACGAAGCGATGCGCAAGGACTTCCCTCTCACCGGGAACCTCACGACCGCCGATTCGCTCTCGAAGATCATCGCCACGCCTTACGACCACGTGACCGAAGAGCTGCGCAGGATGAGCGAGCAGGGGGGCAAGAGCATATTCAGCGGGACCGGCCCGGTCGAATCCGAGGTCCGCGCGATACTCGGGCCGCTCCACAACTTCGACCCGCGAGACAGCGAAGCCATCCCGATCTGGAATACAGCCGTCTCTTCGGTGATGTTCAGTAAAGTCATGAAGAGCATGGGCGAGTTCTTCATCGCCGTCAGCATCATCACGCTCGCGCTCGGAGGCATCGGCGTGATGAACATCATGCTGATAGCCGTCAAGGAGCGCACGAAAGAGATCGGCGTGCGAAAGGCGCTCGGCGCGACCTCGCGAAATATTCAATGGCAATTCCTGAGCGAGGGCCTCTTCCTCACGCTTTTGAGCGGGGCCTTGGGACTCGCCCTCGGCCTCGGCCTGTGCAGCCTGGTCAACCTGCTCCCGATGCCCGCCCGGTTCAGCGGCATGATATTCACGTGGCGGATGGCCGCCTTCTCGATAAGCGCCCTGGTCGTCGTGGGCGTTCTCGCCTCGACCTACCCCGCGCGCCGCGCGGCCGAGATGCAGCCGATAGAAGCGCTGCGCTACGAGATGTGAAGGAGGAGACGGCGGCATGATCTTGAAAGAGGTCTTTCTCCAGGCAATATACGCGCTCGTAAGCCATCGCTTTCGCGCGATGATGACCATGCTCGGCATAAGCTGGGGCATAGTGACGGTCGTGCTGCTCATGTCATACGGCAACGGCTTTCACAGCGCGCTCGTCTACGGGTTTCACGGCTCGTTCTCCGACGGGACGGTCGTCGTCTTCGGAGGGCAGACCAGCGCGCAGGCGGGCGGCGAGCGGGCCGGCAAGCC
>DATLMR010000350.1:0-18494 GCA_035537555.1 Blastocatellia bacterium | reverse complement strand
CACGACGTACTACAGCCGCGAATCGACGAACGATTCGACCCCCTTCAAGAACGCGAAATCGCCGATCTTCTTGACGGCCGAGCGGGCCGAGGCCCGGCCGCGCGACGGCCTCGCCATCTACACGGGCAACGCCCGCGGCTGGCAGGACGACAACTTCGTGAAGGGGGACCGGATAGAGCTGTACGACCGGGAGAAGAAGATGATCGCCACGGGCAATGTCGAAAGCACGCTCTATTCGATCAGGCAGGACGCGGAGAAAGGGACGCGAGAGACGGTGCCGGGGTTTGCGTCGGCTGACCGCATGACGTACTCTGATACCGAGCGGCTGGTCCACTACGACGGATCGGTAAAGGCGCGGCAGGGAACGGACCGTATCGAAGCCTCCGAGGTCAACGTCTATCTGAAGAAAGACGCCAACGAGGTGGACCGCATGAAGGCCGAAGGCAGCGTCGTTCTCACGCAGCCCGGGAGGCGCGGAACGGGCGACCTGTTCACCTATACGGCCGACGACGGGCGCTCGGTTTTGGGCGGAAAAACCGCTAAAGTCGAGGACGCCGAGAAGGGCTCTACAATGGGCTCCCAATTGACTTTCTATAGTCGCGATGATAAGATCCACGTCGATAATCAGCAGGGTACAGGGCGCGTTCGATCAACTCATCGATTGACAAAAAGCAACGAGAAGTAAGACAGCAACAGATGGCAGAAGATGTGTCCGTGATCGACTCCCAACCCGACAGTGCCGAGCAGTCCGCACCCGACCTCAGCGCGGAAATTCCTCTACAAGAAACGAGCGTCTTAGGCTGTGACGGGCTGAAGAAGTCTTATCGCAAGCGCACGGTCGTCAACGGGGTTTCGCTCGAGATCAGGCAGAACGAGATAGTCGGCTTGCTGGGGCCGAACGGCGCGGGCAAGACGACCGTTTTCTACATGGTCGTGGGGCTGGAGAAGCCGGACAGCGGCAAGATATTCCTCGACTCGAAGGACATATCGCGCCTGCCGATGTACCTGCGCGCCCGCAACGGGATAAGCTACCTGCCCCAGGAAGCTTCCGTGTTCCGAAAGCTCACGGTCGAAGAGAATATCCTGCTCGTGCTTCAGACCCTCCCGCTCTCGAAGCGGGAGAGGGAGCACCGTCTTGAGACTCTGTTGAGCGAGCTTGACATCGCTTACGTGCGGCACACCAAAGCGTATCAGCTTTCGGGCGGCGAGCGGCGGCGCACGGAGATAGCGCGATGCCTCGTGATAGAGCCGCGCTTCATATTGCTCGACGAGCCGTTCGCCGGCATCGACCCCATCGCGGTGATCGATATCCAGAGCATATTGAAAAAGCTCAGCGCGCGAGGCATCGGGGTATTGATCACCGACCATAATGTGCGGGAGACTCTGGCCATTACGGACAGAGCGTATATAATTAATGACGGTCGAATATTTCGGGCGGGGACTCCGGAGGAGTTGACGCGCGACGAAGAAGTCAGACGAGTATACCTGGGGGAAAATTTCAGAATGTAAGGATGAGGCGAGGGCGAAGCGCGAGGCGATGCGTTCGGGCCCGACGTTTTGCTCCGAGCTTTTTACCTTACGGGAGCGCTCCTGATCGGCGCTCTATCTATCGATCAAGCTATGTCGGTTAAGCCACATCTTCAAACAAGTCTTTCACAGCGCCTGGTCCTGACGCCGCAGATGCGCCAGCGCATCGAATTGCTCGCGATGACCAAGCTCGAACTGACGGACATGGTCACGGCCGAGCTGGCGGCCAATCCCGTGCTCGACGAGGTGATGCCGGGCGAAGGCGCCGATGACCAGTCGCCGCACGAGGACATCGCCACCATAGACGCGACGACCGCCGACTACAGGGCCGCCACGGACCACACCCAGACGGACGCCCTTTCGTCTCTTTCGGGCGCGGGCGATGCGCCGCAGGTTGACGCGGCGTCCACGTCGGCGTCTTCCGCCGACGCGGACGCGGAGCCGGACCGCGAGCGCGACTCGTTCCAGGAGATCGACTTCGGCTCCACGTTCGAAGAGTACCTCGATCCCGGCTACAAGACGCACGAGTACGAAGCCCGGGACGAAGTCTCTTTCGAGAACATGCTGACTCGCCGCCAGTCTCTCTACGAACAGCTCATCTGGCAATTTCACCTGGCCGGAGTCTATGGAGACGTGCGCTCGGCGGGAGAGGCCATCATCGGCAACCTCGACGAGAACACCGGCTTCCTCGACGCCACCATCGAAGAGATCGCGGCGATGGGACCGTGGCCCGTCGAGAAGGTCGAGGAGGCCCTCTACATCGTGCAGCGGCTCGACCCCGTCGGGGTCGCGGCCAGGGACGTGCGCGACTCCCTGCTGATCCAGCTCGACTACTTCGGGTTCGGCGACCGCCTCGCGGCCGTGATGGTCCGCGATCACCTGGAGAGCCTGCAGACGCACAAGCTCCCCGAGCTCGCCAAGACTCTCGGAGTGCCGGTCGAGCAGCTCATCGAAGAGATGGAGATCATCAAGAAGCTCGACCCCAAGCCGGGCCGCAAGTACTCGGCCGAGGAGGCGCAGCCGGTCGTGCCGGAGGTGACCATCGAGAAGGTCGGAGACGATTACCTCGTCCGCTTCGAAGACGACGGCATGCCGCACCTGAGGATCAACAGGACGTACCGGCAGATGATGGAGTCTAAGGACTCGTCGAAGGAGACCCGCGATTACATCAAGGAGAGATTCCGCTCGGCCGTCGACCTGCTGAAGAACATAGAGCACCGCAGGCAGACCATATATCGCGTATGCCTCTCAATCATAGAAAGACAGCGCGATTTCCTCGATCACGGAGTCGAGCAACTGAGGCCCATGATGCTGAAGGACGTGGCCGAAGACATCGGCATGCACCTCAGCACCGTATCCCGCGTGGTAAATCGCAAGTATGTGAACACGCCGCAGGGCGTCTACGAGCTGCGCCGATTCTTCACCGAAGGCATGAAGTCGGATTCCGGCGAAGACGTATCGACGCGGGTTCTCAAGCTCCAGATCAAGAAGATGATTGAAGCGGAAGACCCGCACCGCCCGATCACCGATGACGAGATTGCCAAGCGCCTGGCCAGAGGCGGAGTGAAGATGAGCCGCCGCACGGTCGCCAAGTACCGCGACCAGATGCGCATTCCCGGCTCGCGTGAGCGCCGCGCTATCGTTTAATCACGAGCGTTCAGCTTTCCACCAGACCTCTGTCAGCAGTACGGACGACAGGTGATCGATTCGAGCGGCATCAAATATTATCTCCGAAGGTCTGCCGGCAACTGAACGCTTACAGCCAAACAGGGAGACCAGCATGAGATTTGAGTTCACCGGTCGTCACACCGAAATCACTCCGGCAGTAGAAAGATTCGCGAAAAAAGAGCTTCAGAAATTGGACCGGGTCCTCGACTCGGCCCCCATGCACGCGCACGTCACCATCACGGCGGAGAAGTACCGCAAGAAGGCCGAGATCATAATATACTGGCGCGACAACGTCTTCACGGGGGCCGCCGAGAACTCCGACCTCAACCAGTCCATCGCCGCGGCCGCCGCGAAGGTGGAGAAGCAGGTATACAAGCTCAAAGAGAAGTTCCAGACGCGAAAGCGCGGCCGCGTGCCGGTCAGGGAAGCGTCGGCCGCGACCGACGACGGGGCCGGAGAGACGGGGGCCGACGCGCCCCGCATAATCGCCGCGCGGCGCTACCGCGTCAAGCCGATGACGGCCGAAGAGGCCGCCATAATCGTCGCGGACCTGCCCGACCAGTTCATCGTCTTCCGCGACTCGGAGACGAACAAAGTCGGAGTTCTCTATAAGCGCAAGGACGGAAATTTCGGACTCATCGAGCCCTAGATCGGCAACGGAAGCCCGCGGTCTTTATATATGCCTGTTCCTGTCGTAATAATTACGGGGGTGAGCGGGTCGGGGATGTCATCGGCCCTCAAGGCCTTTGAAGACCTCGGCCATTTCGCGATAGATAACCTTCCCGTCCAGCTCATCCCCACGTTCGTGCAGCTCTGCGCCGACTCGAGCGAGATAGACCGCACGGCTTTCGTAGTCGACGTCCGGTCGCGGGAGTTTCTCGGGCTCTTCCCGCGAATTCACGGCGAGCTCAAGCGCAAGGGCGTCGACCTGACGGTGCTGTTTCTGGAAGCCGATGACGAAGTCCTCCTGCGCCGGTACAGCGAGACGAGGAGGCCGCACCCCCTGCCCGAGCAGGACGTGCTGGCGGCGATACACCAGGAGCGCGAGCTGCTATCGGAAATCCGCGGCCTCGCCGACATGCTCGTCGACACGTCGGAGCTGACCGTGCACACCCTGCGCGACGTGATCAAAGACCGCTTCTGTGAGAAGAGCGACGCGCACGAATTGAACGTGGTCATCTCGTCGTTCGGCTTCAGGAACGGGCTGCCGCGCAGCCTCGATATGCTCTTCGACGTTCGCTTCCTGCCGAACCCGCATTTCGTCCCGGAGCTGCGCCCGTTCACGGGCCGCGACCCGAAAGTCGTCAACTACCTCCGGGCGGAGAGCGAGGTCGAAGAGACCATCACGCGGCTCACGGATTTCCTGAGCTACCTGCTGCCGCGCTTCAAGCGCGAGGGCAAGAGTTACCTGACCGTGGGCATCGGCTGTACGGGCGGCCGCCATCGCTCCGTGATGGTCGCCGACCGCGTGCACGACCGCCTGGCCGAGCTGGGCTATAAGACCAGGGTCGTCCACCGCGACATAGGGAAAGACGAGCAGCGCTACAAAGTTTGAAAGGAGAATGGCCGGCGGCCGGATGAAGTGACGCCCGACAGCGCCGGCTCATGTCTATGATAGGCGGAGTCATAGTAACGCACGGACAACTGGCTAACGAACTCGTTTCCGCGGCCGAGATGATCGTCGAAGAGATACATCACATCACGGCCGTCTCCATAGGCTGGCACGACGACGTGGACGTGGCGCGGGAAGAGATCGAGCGGGCGATACAGCGCGTGGATACCGGCCAGGGAGTGCTGTTGCTCACCGACATGTTCGGAGGCACGCCCACCAACATCTCCGCCACGTTTCTCGGACAGGCCAACGTTGAGGTCGTCACCGGCGTCAACCTTCCTATGGTCATAAAGCTCGCCACGCAGGACAAGGACGAAAAGCTCGCCGACCTCGCGCGGCGCGTGCGGGACCAGGGCCAGCAGCAGATTTATCTTGCCAGCGATATTCTCGCGCCCAAAAAGAATTAGAGATGTGTCACTAGAAACCCACTCACAGGACCCCGGCCCCTTGCTTGAGATCATCGATCTTCGGGTCTATTTCACGACCGAAGAGGGAGTGTTGCGGGCGGTCGACGGAGTCAGCCTCAGCGTCCGCCCGGGGGAGACCCTCGGGCTCGTGGGCGAATCGGGCTGCGGCAAATCGATAACGGCCTTCTCGATTCTCCAGCTCGTGCCGACCCCCCCCGCCCGGTACGCGGGCGGGGAGATAAGATTTCGCGGAGAGAATATTCTCGCGCTCGAAGAGTCGGAGATGCGCAAGGTGCGAGGGAGCCTCATCTCGATGGTATTTCAGGAGCCGATGTCTTCGCTCAACCCGATCATACCGGTGGGCCGGCAGGTGGCCGAAGCTCTGCTCGCCCACCGGAAGATGTCGAAGGGCGAGGCGAGAGAGATCGCGATCCGCATGCTCCGGCGCGTCGGCATACCCTCTCCCGAAACGAGCTTCGACGACTACCCGCACCAGCTTTCGGGCGGGATGAAACAGCGCGCCATGATAGCCATGGCCCTGATCTGCCGCCCCCTCCTGCTCGTCGCCGACGAGCCGACCACCGCGCTCGACGTAACCATCCAGGCGCAGATACTCGACCTGCTCCGAGAGCTCAAGCGCGAATTCAACATGTCGGTCCTTTTGATAACGCACGACCTCGGAGTGGTGGCAGAGACCTGCGACAGCGTCGCCGTGATGTATGCGGGCAAGATCGTCGAATACGCGCCGGTCGTCGAGCTGTTCGAAAGGCCGAGGCACCCGTATACCCACGGCCTGTTCAGATCGCTTCCGTCGCTCACGGAGAGCAGGGAGCGCCTTCCCGTCATCCCCGGCGCGGTCCCGAGCCCTCTCGATTTCCCTTCCGGCTGCCGGTTTCGCACGCGCTGCTCGCTCGCGCAGGAGATCTGCGAGCGGGAGCCCCCGCTCGCAGAGGTCGCGCCCGGACACCTCTCGGCGTGCCATTTCGCCGATGAGGCGGGAGAGATGTTGCGCTGCTCGGTCTAGAGAGGCGATTCGAGATTCATAAGGAGCAGACCGAAAAGGGAGCGGGGCAAAAGGCAACGCGCGTAAAGCACGCTTCGACGAGCCGTTAAACCATGGACGATATCCTGATCGTCAGAGACCTGGTCAAGTATTACCCGATTCGCAAAGGCGTCGTGCCCAGGACCGTGGGCCACGTCCGGGCGGTCGATCATATCTCGTTTTCGATCCCTCGCGGGCAGACCCTCGGGCTCGTGGGCGAATCGGGCTGCGGCAAGACGACCGCGGGGCGAACCATACTCAGGCTGGTCGAGCCGACCGGCGGGCAGGTCGTCTTCGAAGGGCGCGATGTCTTCGGCCTGAGCGAGGCCGAGATGCGCGGCCTGCGCCGCAACATGCAGATCATATTTCAGGACCCGTACAGCTCGCTCAACCCGCGCATGACGGTGGGCTCGATGATCGAAGAGCCGCTCCTGGTCCACGGCCCCGAAGGCGGGGCGCCGGAGAGCGCAGCCGAATCGCCGGGACCCCGCTTCAACAGGAAGAGGTGGGCGAGAGAGCGCGCGGCAGAGCTCCTGAGGCTCGTGGGGCTTTCGCCCGATTACGTCAACCGCTACCCGCACGAGTTTTCGGGGGGCCAGAGGCAGCGCATAGGCATAGCCCGCGCCCTCGCCCTTGAGCCCCGTTTCATCGTCTGCGACGAAGCGGTCTCCGCTCTCGACGTGTCGATCCAGGCGCAGATATTGAACCTCTTACGCGACCTTCAAAGACAGCTCGACCTGACTTATCTCTTCATCGCGCACGATCTGGCCGTGGTGAAGCATATCGCCGAGCGGGTCGCGGTCATGTACCTGGGAGAGATAGTCGAAGAGGCGGAGACGGAAGAGATATTCGCGCGCCCGCTCCATCCATACACGCAGGCTCTGCTCGCATCGATCCCCCTCCCCGTTCCGCGCGGCGGGCGCGTCCAGAGGCGGCTCGAAGGCGATGCTCCGTCGCCGATCGACCCGCCCGCGGGATGCAGGTTTCACACGCGCTGCCCCCTGGCCATCGACGAGTGCAGGCGCGAGAAGCCTCCGCTCGTGGAATTGTATCCCGGCCACAGGGTCGCATGCATTCGCGCGGGCGAGGAGATATAGCCGCCGGGGCCGCCCCGGCGGCTATATCCTCTGAGTCACACATCGCGGGCCGCTCAGGCTCAGCCGCTCAGGCTTAGGGCTGCGCCTTTTCGCTCAGCCCGACGATCTCTTCATCATCTCGTATGCGCATCATGGAGTCATCCTCCAGAGATACGGGGTAAGGCGAAATCGGCGGCGCGATGGCGTTGTTCTGGATATTGCCGCTCTGATGATTGTTGTTTTGAGAGTGGTGGTTCTGGGCGTGGTGATTATTCTGGACGTGATTGTGGTTGTGATAGGCGTGACGGCTGTCAACCTTGGTGATCTCATCTATGTGCGTGTCCAGCTCGATGAACTGATCGGCGACATCGATAAGTCGCGGGCTGGTGTTGCTGCGGAACCCGGCGAGCTCGACCCTCACGCCCTTGTAGGCGACGGCGTTTATAGCGTAAGCGAAGTCCTCGTCGCCTGAGACGAGCACCGCCGTGTCGTATTTGTCGGCGAGCGAGAGCATATCGACGGCGATCTCGACGTCGAGATTCGCCTTCTTCGTGCCGTCCGCGTAGGTCTTCAGCTCCTTCTCCACCACACGGTAGCCGTTCCTCCGCATCCAGAGAAGGAATCCCTGCTGACGCTCCGCTTTTTCGTCCACGCCAGTGTAGAAGAACGCCCTGAGAAGCGGCGAATCTCCCCTTAGAAAATTCAGAAACTTGGCATAGTCGATTTCAACCCCCACGGATCTTGCTGCATGAAAAAGATTATTTCCATCGATGAATATAGTTATCTTACCCCTCATTCCGTTCCTCATTATTTGAATTTGATCGTCGAAAAGCATGTCTCTTTGGCCGCTCTTAACACTGAATGTCTAACACACGCACCTGTACCTTGCAAGCTATGCCTCGCCGGGAAGACCCGAATCGAAGCCCGGCCTCGCGGCCTCGCGCGCTCACCGGGCCGCTACACCGCGTCGAGCGCCCGCGCGACATCTTCTATCAAGTCGCGGTCGGCCTCGATGCCGACGGAGAACCGCAGAGTGCCGCGCCCCACGCCCGCGCGGGCGAGCTCCTCGTCGCTGTAGCCCGAGTGCGACGTGTAGATCGGATAGGTCACGATCGTCTCCGTGCCGCCGAGGCTCGTCGAAATCTTGATCAGCCTGAGCGCATCGGCGAGCCGCTCCGCCGCCGCCTCCGTGCCTTCCGCGAGGTCGATGGAGACGACCCCTCCGAAGCCTGTCATCTGCTTGCGGGCGATCTCGCGGTCGGGGCTCGATTCGAGGCCCGGGTAGTAGACGCGCGCGATCTTCGGATGGGCCTCGAAGAACTCGGCGAGCTTTTGCGCGTTCGCGTTGATCCGTTCGACCCTCACGTCGAGCGTCTTCATCCCGCGAATCAGCATCGCGGCGGCGGACGGATCGAGCACGGCGCCGGTCGAGACGAGCGTCTTTCTCACCCGCGCGATGATATCGGCGCGGCCGCACACGGCGCCGGCCAGCACGTCGCCGTGGCCCGCGAGGTACTTGGTGGCGCTGTGCATGACCAGGTCGATGCCGAGGCTCACAGGCCTCTGGTTGACCGGGGAGGCGAAGGTATTGTCTATGACGGAGACGAGGCCGCGCTCTCGGGCGAGCAGGGCGGCGCGCCTAATATCGACGACGCGGTTGAGCGGGTTGGTCGGCGACTCTATCCACAGCATTCGCGTCCGCTCGGAGGCGAGCGAGGGAAGGAGCTCAAGATCGTCGCCTTCCAAAAAGCGCGTGCGAATGCCGAGCCTCGGCAGCACGTCGCGCATCATCCTGTAGGTGCCGCCGTAAACCGTCTCCATCGAGACTATCTCGTCGCCCGCTTCGAGCAGGGAGATGGCGATGACGAAAGAGGCGGCGGTGCCGCTCGCGGTCACGAGGCCGTCTTCCGCGCCTTCGAGCGCGGCGATCTTGCGCGCCGCGACATCTCGCGTGGGGTTGTCTCCGCGAACATAGAGGTAGAGCTCGGGCGCCTCGCCCTTGCCGTAGCGGCGCAGGTCGGCGAAACGGTCCATCGAAAATATGGCCGTTTGAAAGATCGGCGGGGCGACGGAATTAGAAGCGTGCTTCTCTTCCTCTCCGCCGTGCACTGCCAGGGTTTCAACTCTCTTCTCCACGTGGGCTCCTTAGGATTCCTATTTTATCTTTCAATCGCGGGCGAAACGCCAAGAGTCTATCAAATAACGGCGGGCGCCGTTAAGGCGCGGCCGGCTTGCTCACTCTCCCCGAGCTCAAGCGCGATGAATGCCGGGGCGCGGGTTTGCAGCTCCGGCCCGTTTGCTTGAAGCCGGCCGCGAGGCGTAGTAGCATTGGCCGTGCACGCGCTCGCCTGCCGAATGCCAGGACGGCGTGGCTAAAGGCACGACTCGAACACGGCGACTATTTATGCAAACTCTCGTCTGGCTGTTGAGCCTCTCGCTCGCGCCCATACATTTTTCGACGGCCGCGCCGGCCGACGCCCGGCAAAATCGCCCCCAGGCAAGGCAGCTGCTCGCCGTCCGGGGAGAGATCGTCCTGAAGAAGAAAGATAAAGGGCTGTTGCTCATCACGGTCAGGCCCGCGCGGGAGTTCCCCGAGGTCACCGTCGTCGCCCGCGAGAACGATCTCGTCGGCATGGCCGAGAACGGACCGCGCGGGCAGGACCTGCTCGGGCTGCTCGCCGACGACCCGCGCGACGAAGAGGACTTGACCGCGGCGGAGCTGGACGAAGGCGACGTGGTCTCGATAATCTACGACCCTGTCCTTCAAAACCGCGCGCTCGAAATCTACCTTCACTGACCGGCGGGCGGTCCCGCAAAACGGCCGGAACTTCACTTTGCGCCGGATTCAAGCAGCCTGTATAATTGTGCCCGGCTGCCTCTCAGCCGATAATCGATTTAAGGAGTAGGATCAAAGTTATGCGTAAAGTCACTGTGGCTTTCTTTATTTTTTTGATGATGGCGGGCGCGGCCGTCGTCGGAGTCAACGCGGACGATGCCAAGACTGACGGCGCGAAGAAAGCCGTCACGAACAAGATGTGCCCGGTAATGAACGCTCCGGTGAGCGAGAAGTACCGCACGGAGTACAACGGCCAGTACGTTTACTTCTGCTGCCAGGGCTGCGTGACGATGTTCGAGAAGGAGCCCGCCAAGTATATAGCGGAGCTGTCGAAGGAAGACCTGGCGGCGATCCAGCCGAATGAGATCTGCCCGATAACGAACGAGAAGAATCCGAACATGTCTTTATGGGTCGAGCACGAGGGTCGGAAGGTCTATTTCTGCTGCGACGGCTGCGTCAACATGTTCAAGAAGAAGATCGCGGCCAAGAAGGCCGAGTAATCGCTTTAGCTTGAGATCCCAATACTTCACAAGTCTGACCGGAAAACCATCCATCAAAAAGAGCGGCGACCGCGCGCGACACGGATTGAACTCGCGCCGTGTTCGCCGCTCGCCCTTTGGAGGAAAGAGCGCATGATCACACGTTGGCCTCTGGCCGCGCCCGCACGTCTCGGAAGGAGCGCCGGCCTCAGCCTGATCCTTTTTTCCCTTCTCTGGGCCGGCGCCTGTAACACGGCTTCGGAGCCGGCCGCAAATTCGAACCAATCCCGCCCGGCCCCGAGCAATAACCCCATAGCCGTCATCGAGACGACCGCGGGCAACATAAAGGTCGAATTGCTCCAGGACCAGGCTCCGAAGACGGCTGAGAACTTTCGCATGCTGGCCGACAGCGGCTTCTATAACAACCTGAAATTCCATCGCATCGTGAGCGGCTTCATGATTCAAGGCGGCGACCCGAACGGAGACGGAACGGGCGGAAGGACGGCCACCGGCGCGGCGCTTCCGAACGAGATCAGCCGCAGCTCGCCGCTTTACGCGGGCGGCTACAAGCGCGGAGCGGTCGCTATGGCCAATAAGGGAAGGCCGGAGACGGCCTCCAGCCAGTTCTTCATCATGCACCAGAATTACCCTCTGCCTCCGAATTACACCATATTCGGCCGGGTGGTCGAAGGCATGGACGTGGTCGATAAGATAGCCACGGCGCCGCTCGCCGGCCCCGAGCGGCCGCAAGCGCCCGTAGTCATGAAGAACGTCTACATCCAGAAATGAGCGGGCGGGAGTGAGAGCGTGGACCTTTCACTCCCCGCCCGCGGAAATCTTTCACCGGGTTAAGGCGCTTCCGATATTAAATGCCCTTCACACACGAAGACCCTGAAGAGGACCGGACCGGTGCGGGCGCGGAGGCGGCGGACCCGTCTATGGCCGCGAGACCGCCCGCTCCCCCTCCTCCCCGGCCGCGCGGAGGTTTCGGAGAATACTTCTCGCCCGAGCGCTACAGGCACATACCCGCCGTCCTGCTGAGGTCGATCGTCGCCGTGCTCGTCGGCTCCCTCGTCCTGCGCATCGCGGCGCAGACCATGGGGCAGATGCTCCAGTTCTACCTGGTCGAGATAGATCGCAACTACTACCCCATCTCGTACACCGAGAGGGGGCTCATAATCGCCTCCTTCTTCATCACGGAGCTGCTCGGCTCGCTCGTGCTCGGCGCGATGAGCGACCGCTACGGCCGCAAGGTATTCATACTGCTCGGCCCCGTCTTCGGAGCAATCGCCGTGCAGATAACGTCGATGACCGTCTCCGTATGGCTCCTGGTAATCACGCGTTTGCTCGAAGGCTTGTCTACCGCGAGCTCGATCCCCGCGACGCTCGGCTACATTTCCGAGGCCACTACGGACCGCCCCGACATGCGTGCGCGCGTCGTCGGGCTCTTCGAGATTACCCTCGTCGGCGGCATCGCCGTCGGCGCGATCACCGGCGGCTATCTCTGGAAATTCCTGGGCAGCCCGATGTCTTTCTTCGGCATTCGCCTGATAAGCCCCGCCTTCAGCGTGAACGGCCTGATCTACATAATCAGCCTCCTGATCTTTCTCTGGGGACTAAGCGAGATCAGGAGCGGCCCGAAAGTTCCGGGCTCGAAAGTTCCGGGCTCGAAAGACCGGGGGGGCGACGACCACTCTCACGGCAGTTTCAGCCAGTACCTGGCCATCCTGCGCTCGCCAAGCGTCTGGAGGTTCGTGCCGGCGTGGCTGGGCATCAACTCGATCATAGGCATGTGGATCAATCACAGCGTGGGGCTTATGACGGGCAGGCACATGGCCGGGCAAGCGCTCACGGGCAACGTCACCCCTGAGAAGTTCGGCAACGGGTTCGCTACCCTGGCCGTGATCTTCGCTCTGGGCGTACTCGTCTGGAGCTTTTACCTCGGGCGGCACCGGCGAACGAGCGTGATGCTTATGGCGACGTGCGGCCTGTTCGCCACCGTGGCGATCGTATACACGCTCAATCATATGGAATCGTTCTCCGACCCGCTTTTTTACCCGCTGCTCGCCGCGCTGCTGATCAGCCTTTTCGTGCTGAGCGGCTTTACGCCCGCCGCGCTGACCTACCTGGCGGACGTGACGGAGTCTCACACGCGGAGTCGCGGGTCGATCATGGGGCTCTATTCGGTTTTCCTGGGGGTCGGCCAGGTCGTGGGCACTTCGGCCGGAGGCCGTTTCGCCGACTGGCTGGGAATCGACGGGCTCTTGCTGCTCAGCGTCATCTTCGGCATCATAACGGCCTGGTCGCTCGTGGCGCTCCGCCGTCGCGAGCTGCCGACCGGCGGCCGCAGGGAGCCTCAAGCTTGACGAGGGAACAATCCGGCCTCACGGGGGTCTAAGTGTATGGGGCTCGAACTCATGAGATTACAGAGGTGAGATGTGACGCGCTCTCTTTTGATGGCCGCCTTGATCTTCGCCGTATGCTCGCCCGTATCGGCACGGGTATACGAACGATCCGCGAGCAAACCCGGCAAAACTCAAAAAGAGAAAGCCCGCCCGTCTCCGGGCGCCAGGAAGGCCGCCGATGAAGACGAGCCCGTGCGGCTCAGCACCCTGCTCGTCACGGTTCCGGTCACGGTCAGGGACAGAAAAAACAGGCACATCACGAACCTGCGGCGCGAAGATTTTCAGGTATTCGAGAACGGCGTCGAGCAGCAGATAGTCTCTTTCTCTCCGGCCGAGGTCGCTTCTTCGCTCCAGCCCTTCACCGTCGCCCTGCTGCTCGACGTGAGCGACTCGACGGAATTCCAGCTCGACAATATAAAAGCGACCGCGAGCACCTTCGTCGATCAACTGCCTCCGCAGGCGCGCGTGATGGTGGTCGCCTTCGACCGCGTCGTCGAGATTCTGTGCGAGCCGACGCTCGGGCGCGCTCACGCGCACGAAGCGATCCTGCGCGCAAAAACAGGCGAAGGGGGCACGAGCGTTTATAACGCGGTCGAGATGATCATCAACCAGAGATTGAGAGAAATCTCCGGGCGAAGAGCTATCGTGCTCTTTTCGGATGGAGTCGATACGACCAGTCGCGGCGCGACATCCGTCAGCAACATTCGCGCGGCCGAACAGTCCGAGGTCATCGTCTATCCCATTCAGTACAACACCGTGGACGCGGCGACGAGACGCTCGAAGAGCGGAAAGATTCAGGAAAAGCACAGGGAAGGGCCGCTGATCTTTACGTCTCCGGCCCAAAACGAGAAGTCCAGGCAGAGAGCCTTCGACGAGGCGACAATCTACATGCGACAGCTCGCGCAATCTTCGGGCGGCGAGTTTTATTACGGCGACAACCTGGAACGGGTCAGCCAGGCCTTCGCGCGAATCGCCGAAGACCTTCGCGAGCAGTACGTGCTCGGCTATTACCCTCAGACCGCGCCTCAGCCCGGCGAGCGCCGCGAGATCACGGTGAAGGTCAGCCAGCCCAAAACCTTCGTCCGCGCCCGCAGGAGCTACGTCGTTAAGTGAAGAAGCCCGGCGGCCGGGGGCGCTTTCGGCATCCGCCCGGTCCAGAGCAACTCCCTGAGAGAAAGCGCATCCAAGTGTGAGCCGTCATCTTTAATCCCTGAGCATCGGGGTGGCGGCATATACCACTTTCTCCCGGAGGACTATGCTCTGCTCACTCAAGTCCTGGCACGACTACTTCGTGGAAAACAGCTCGAATAAGGGCGGTATTTCCTGGGATGACGTAGACACCCTGACAGCCGAAGAGAAGAAACGGATCGAAAAATCCATCGCGACTTTCCAGCTCGGCGAGTATTCGGAAGGGAGAGGCCTCCTGAGATTCGCCACCGAGTACGCGAATAAAAACGCGGACGATCACCTGATAAAGATCACGCGGCTCTTCATCGCGGAAGAGCAGAATCACGCGCGGCTGCTGAAGAGCTTCATGGACCGACATGAGATCGCGGCCGTAAAGAAGAACTGGACGGACACCGTATTTCGCAGGCTCAGGAAGAACGTCGGCTACGAATTATCGATCACCGTCCTGATCACCGCCGAGATCATCTCCCTGGTCTACTACAGGGCCTTGAAGAATTGCACCGGCTCCCGGCTTCTCGCGAAGGTCTGCGATAAGCTGCTGGCCGACGAGTCCGCCCACATAAGGTATGAATCGGAGCTCATCATCTACATCCGAAACTCCCGGTCCGCGCCCGTCAGCCGCCTGATCGGGTTGCTGCATCGGACCCTGTTTATGGGTACCACGCTGGTCGTATACCTCGAACACCGCGAAGTGATACGGGGCGGCGGCTACGGCCTCCTCGAATTCTGGGCGGCCTGCCAGTCCGAATTTTCCGGATGTTTTACTCCGGCAGAGATCGTGCAGGCTTCGCAGAGCGCCTGACCTCACACGGAAACGCCCGCATAACATTCTCGCAAGCCGCTTTCGCCCGCCGCGTTCATGTCTACGCCGGAGCGGAGGTGACTCCCCGCTCCGGCATCAGGTATTCTAGTGGTCGGCAAGCCGGGCGAGACGTGGCGCCTAAAGACGGCGATTGCGAGAGCGGGACCACGCCGGTCAAGTTCGATAAGTAACGAAAGGTAGTATTATTCTCAGGTCGCTCATATTTTCACCCGATGGAGGAGACTGTGATGAAAGGTATGCAATACAGCTTCAGGTATTCATTACTCGCGCTGGCGCTCGCGCTTGCCGGAGTGGCGAATGCCCAGGAGAAAAAGCCTACGATCGCGCCGTTCGGCAGCGATTCATTCGAGCGCGGCACGGTGAGACTGGGATACTGGAACAGGGCGAAGAACACGGGGGCGGGCGGCTTCTTCATAGATTATGGGAAGCCGGTCTGGAAAAAAGATTACGAGGAGCCCGCCAAGTTCGACGCGATGACCAAGGGTAAAGTCTGGCGGCTCGGGAGCGAATACTGGACCGTCCTCGACACTAACGTGCCTCTTAAGATTTCGGAAACCACCGTGCCGCCGGGGCAATGGTACCTCGGGTTGCACAGGTCCGAGGACGGCTCGCAATGGAGCCTCGTCTTCATCGATCCTTCCAAGGTCAGAAGCACGCAGATGGACCCATCGGAGATCAACCGGGCTCCGATCGAATACAGGGCCGCCATGACATCGGAGCAGCCGGGGGCGCCCGCCGAGAAGCTGACGCTCAGCCTCGAAGATCCGAAAGCGGACCCCAGGCAATCGACTCTGAAAATCTCCTGGGGCAAGCTTCAACTGAAGGCTCCCGTACAGGTCACGGTCAAGCTCGATTGAGCGCGCCGGCCCCTAGCCGGTCCCCTGGCCGGGCATCGGGTGCAGGGGCCAGAAGTAGGGCACCATAAAGAGAATGATCGCGAGCAGCAGCAGGGTGAGCAGAATCCCGACCTTCACGAAGTCGAGGAATTTGTACTTGCCCGGCCCGTAGACAAGTATGCAGGAAGGCTCGAAGGGCGTGACGAAAGAGACGGAGGCCGCGAGCATGATGGCGATGGCGAACGTCCGCTCGTTCGCCCCGAGGCGCTGAGCCGTCTCCAGCGCGACGGGCAGGACGACGAGGGCCGCCGCCGCGTTCGACATCGGTTGCGTGAGGACCATCGTGATCACGAAGAAGCCCGCGAGTATGACCATCTCTCCATAGGGCTGGAGGTAGGCGACGATGAGGTTGGCCAGAAAGCCGGCCGCGCCCGTGTGCTTATCGTCCATGGCCGTGCCGAAGGCGGTCATGCCGCCGATCAGGATGATCAGCCTCCAGTCTATGAACTCGTAAGCCTCCTCGGCCGTGATGCAGCGAAAGAGGATCGTCAGGACTGCCGCTCCCAGGAAGGCGATGGAAAGCGGCACAACCCCGAGCCCGCCTGCGATGACGGCGGAGATGAAGAAGCCGAGCGTGTAAAAGCCCTTGCTCTTCTTATAGAGCGCGGGGTTGAGCTCTTCGAGTATCCAGAGGTCGGGGTGCCGCCGGATGTCGTCGAGGCGGTCGGCCGGCCCCTGGATCAGCAGCAGGTCGCCCATTCGCAGGCGGATGAGGCCTATCTTCTCTCGCAGCGAGTGGCCGTGCCGGTTTATGGCAAGGGCCGCCATGCCGTAGCGCGCGCGGAAGTTCGACTCCTTCAGAGTGCGGTCGATCAGGTCCGACTGGGGAGTGACCAGCACTTCGACTATCTTGATCTCGTCGCTTTCGAGGTCACGGTCGCCCAGCTTCACGTCGGCCTTTATCTCGATCCCGGCGATCTCCTTCACCTTGATCAGGTCCGAGACCTTCCCCTCCACCAGAAGGACGTCCCCCGAATCGATCCTCGTGCGCGAGTTGGGCAGGAACTTCTCCCGGCCGCGGAGGACTTCGAGCACGCGAAAGTCCATCCTCGAAAGGTCCGACTCGAAGATCCTCTGCCCGACCAGATGGGAGTTCGGCATCACGACTATCTCGCTCAGGTACTCGCGCATCGCGTACTCTTCGGTGAGGCTCTCGTCCTTGTAATCCGGGAGCATGCGCTGGCCGACGAGCATCATGTAGCCGATGCCCGCGACCAGTATGACGACGCCGATGGGAGTGATCTCGAAGAGGCCGAGCGGCTGCATGCCGCTCCTGGCGATGTAGCCGCTAACGGCCACGTTAGTCGAGGTGCCGATGAGCGTGCAGGTCCCGCCCAGTATCGAGGCGAAGGCGAGCGGCATGAGGAGCTTCGAGGCGCTGATCTTCGATTGCTTCGCGATGCCGATCACGGGCGGCACGAATATGGCGGTCGCCGTCGTGTTGTTCATGAAAGACGATACGCCGCCTACTATCGCCATCACGAAGAAGATCAGGCGGTTCCTGCTCCCGCCCGCGTACCTGTGGAGCCCGGCGCCGATCGCATCCATAATCCCGCTCCTCTGCAAGGCCCCGCTGATGACGAAGATCGAGCCGAGGATGACAATGATGTCGTCGCTGAACCCTTTGAAGGCCTCCGACGGCGCGAGAATGCCCGTGAGCACCAGAGCCAGCAGCAGCAGCAGGGTTATCACGTCGATAGAGAGCTTCTCCGTCGCGAAGAGCGCGACGGCAATCACGAGCAGTCCCAGGACAATCGCTATTTGCATAAGCCTTTCGGTCTTCTGCTCCCCACCAGTAAAAACCGCCCTCTATTTCCGCTGCCCTTGCTCGACGGCCCTGAGCATCTCGTCCATCATCTGCCGCTCGGTCAGCCCGAGCCAGCAGTGGCCCTTGCCGGGGCCGTAAGCGATCCGCGCCCTGATAGGCGGGGAGGCTTTCGAAAGAAGCTCGTCCAGCAGATGGACCGCGTTATTGAGAAAGTAGTTGTCGGCCTCGCCCACCCAGATGTTTATCTTCCCGTTCAGCTTCGGCGCGAGCGCGCCCCAGTTCTTTTCGAGCACGAGGCGCAGGTCGTACTTCTTCCAGCTCTCGAGCACGCCCTGATCGATTACGCCGGTCTTCGGGTCCCAGAGCGGCGCGGGCCTGCCGTCGGCCCCGCGCGGCCCGTATACGGCGTTCCACGCGCCCCACTGGCCTCCCGACATGGTCCAGCTATCGCCCGCGCCCAGAACGTTTTCGAGCTGAACCTCGTGGCGCATGGTGTAGCGCGTGTCGCCCGAGAGCTCGCGCGCGCCCGGGCGCTCGAAGCCGTGCCTGTTCACATAGGCGTTCTTGTCGGAATAGATATTGACGAGCTGGAAGGCGCGGAAATCTACCCCGTCGGGGCAGTACGACCACGTGCCGTTGAAATAGTCGGGGTAGAAGATTTGAAGCGCGAGCGAGACCCATCCGCCGGTCGATCCTCCGTCGAGCACGCGGGCGGACGGAGTGCCCGCGCCCCGAAAATTCTTCTCGACGTAAGGAATCAGCTCCTC
>DATLMR010000349.1:0-7925 GCA_035537555.1 Blastocatellia bacterium | reverse complement strand
CCTCCCTTAAAAGCAGCTCGGACGCCTCGTCCGGCGTCTCGCAAAAGACGGCCGCCTCTTCGCTCATTCCGGCTTCGCGCGCGCCTTCGACCATGTCCCGCGCGAGGCCGCGAACGCCGATCAACCTGTCGATGCCGAGCGAGGCGAGAGTCCGCCCCGCCTCGCGATGAAGGCCAGGGCCTGCCCCCCCAAGCTCCAGCATCTCGCCCGCGACCACGACCCTGCGGCGGCACTCTCTGCTCGCGCAGACGGTAGAAGCCATCTCGATCAGAGCGCGCGGGTTCGAGTTGTAAGAGTCGTCGATCACGGTGAATCCTTCTTTGAATCTGAGCACCTCGCCCCGCATCCGCGAGCTTCCCGCGCCGCCCAGCCCTTCGGCGATCGCTTCGAGCGGGAGCCCGTAGAAGTCTCCGACGGCCGCGGCCGCGAGCGCGTTATAGACGTTGTGGCGGCCCGCCAGCCTGAGCGATACCCTGACCTCTCCGCGAGGAGTGGCCAGGACGAATCGCGAGCCCGCGAGCCCGTCAGGCTCTATATCTTTCGCGGTCACTCGCGCATTCTCCGTGATGCCGTACATCACGGCTTCGACATCGTTTCTAAGCGCCCGCATTCGCGCGACCAGAGGGTCATCCGCGTTGAGCACGGCCGCGCCTCCCGGCTTCAATCCGAGCACGATCTCGGCCTTGGCGTCGCCTATGGCCTCGACCGAGGGGAAGAATTCCAGATGCACGGCCGCGACGTTCGTGACCGCCGCCAGATCGGGCGGCGCGAAGCGCGTAAGGCCGGCTATCTCTCCCGCGTGGTTCATGCCCATCTCAAGTACCGCGAAGTCAAAGTCCGAAGCGTGCCTGTGATCCGACTCCATCTTGAGCACGGAAAGAGGCAGCCCGAAATGGTTGTTCAGGTTGCCCGAGGTCTTCACCACCCGTCCGCCGCGAGCCAGCACGCTCGCCGTCAGCTCTTTCGTGGTCGTCTTGCCGGAACTGCCCGTAATCGCCACTTCGCGGCCCGGCCAGCTCTCAAGCACGCTCGAAGCCAGGGCCTGCAAGGCCGCGAGCGTATCGGTGACCCGGATGAGCTTCGACTCGTCTACGCGAGCGCCTGAGAAATTGCCTGCGACCACGGCCGCGATCGCGCCTTTATCGAGCGCGCTTGCCACGAAGTCGTGCCCGTCGTGGTTCTCCCCCCGGATTGCAAAGAACATCTCGCCTTCGCGGATCGCGCGCGAGTCGATGGAGAATCCGAGCGGCTCTCTTTCCGCCGATTCGAACTTTGCGGATTCGACCGGCCCGTCGCTCCCGCGCAGCGTTTTTACTATCTCTCCCAGTCTCATTTTCGGAAGCTCCGCGACCCTCGTCTCGACCCCTCGCGGTCAGGATCGCTTCTTCGCCCGAATCTCACTTCGAGATGCCCTGCGCCGCTCCGGCCCGCTCGATCATCGCTTCGCGCGCGACCTCGCGGTCGTCGAAATGAATCGTGCGGTCCGCGAGAATCTGATACGTCTCGTGGCCCTTGCCCAATATGACGACGACATCGCCCTCGCGCGCTTCGCGGACGGCGCGAAAGATGGCGTCTCTCCTGTCGGGCAGCTTCAGGTAAGGCCGTCGCGTAGCCGCGAGCCCGGCTTCGATCTCTTCGATTATCGCTTCGGGGCGTTCGCCGCGGGGATTGTCCGACGTGACGATGGCGAGGTCGCTCAAGGTCGCGGCGATCTCTCCCATCGGCGCGCGCTTGGTGCGGTCGCGGTCGCCTCCGCAGCCGAACACGGCGATGACGCGGCCGCTTTCCCCCGCGACTTCGCGCGCGGTCTGCAAGGCGTTCTCAAGCGCGTCGGGCGTGTGCGCGTAATCCACGACGACGGCAAAATTGGGCCGCTCGCCCTCGGGCGAGGCGTCGGGGGAAGAGGGGCTCGCGAGCACCTGCTCGAACCGGCCCGCGACGCTGCGGCACGCCCCGATCCCTCGCGCTATCGGCTCCAGGTCGAATCCCAGAGCCAGTCCTGTGGCAATGGCCGCCAGGCTGTTGTAGACGTGCGGGCGGCCGAAAAGGGAAGAGTGGATTTCGACGCGGCCGGCCGGGGTCGTTGCCTCGAAGCTCAGGCCGAGGGGCGTGAGCCTGAACCCGCCCGTGCGAACGTCCGCGCCCTCGCCGAATCCGTAAGTTATTACGCGGCCCCCGGCCGTCTCGACGAGCCTGCGGCCGTACTCGTCGTCTATGTTGATGACGGAGGTGAGGGGGTAGGATCCGAGGCTGCCGTCGAAGAGCCTCTTCTTGGCGGCGAAGTAGCTCTCCATCGTCTTGTGATAATCGAGATGGTCGCGCGTGAGGTTGGTGAAGACGGCCACGGCGAACCTCAAGCCGTCGGCGCGCCTCAATTCTATCGCGTGTGAAGAGACTTCCATGACGGCCGAGCGGCATCCGGCCTCGACGGCCTGCCCGAGCATTCGGTTGATGTCGGAGGCTTCGGGAGTCGTGTGGCTCGCGGGCAGGATCACGTCGCCGATCCGGTGGCTGATCGTGCCGAATATAGCGGACGCGCCTTCGCTCGCGCGAATGATGGAGTCGATTAGGTGAGCGGTCGTCGTCTTGCCGTTCGTGCCCGTGATGCCGACCAGTCTGAGGCGCAGAGACGGGAACCCGTTGACGGAGGACGAAGCGAGGGCCAGCGCTTCGCGCGCGTCCGCGACCTCTATCCAGGCCGCCCCGGGGTCTGCGAGGCCGCTCTCCCCGAGGCTCTTTTCAGAGATGACGGCGACCGCGCCTTGCGCGAGCGCCTGGGCGATGAAGCGGTGGCCGTCCGTCTTATCGCCCCTGATCGCTACGAAGACCGAGCCTTCGGCGCACGCGCGCGAGTCGTGCGTGACGTCGCGCGCATCTTTATCCAGAGGCCCGGCGGCCGCCTTTGCCTTCACCTCTTTTGCCAGTTCAGCGAGCTTCAATACTTATCACTTATCCTGTTTAATATCGATACCGCTCAATTCGCCCCGGCGTTCACCGCTCTGGCCGACCGCGATTTTTCGGGGTCCGCGTCCGGCCTGGCCTTCTTCTTGACCAGGCTCGAAAGCTTGATGTGACAGACAGTCTCTTCGGATACGAGCGTGCCCGGCGGCGGGCTCTGATTCGAGACCACGCCTTCACCGCTCGCCTTGATCTTCAGCCCCCGGCTCGAGCAGAGCGCCACGGCTTCGCGGAGCCCGCGCCCCGTCAGGTCGGGCGTCACGACGCTCCCCTCTTTCCTCGCGGGGAAGTCAGGCCCCGTCTGGTCCGTAGCCACGTCTACCGAGGAGCGGGAGTCATTCGCCAGCGCCACCGCGGGAGAGAGACTCTCTACGACCGCGCGCGGCAGTTCGTATACCTGAACCTCACCCTCCGCGAGCGTCGATCGCGGGTCGTCTTCGGGCGGAACGCCGAGTATGTGGAGCGCGTCGGCGACGATGCGCGCGAAGACGGGCGCGGCCGCGTCGCCGCCGTGATAGGCCCCCCTGGGCTCGTCGATCGAGACTATGCAGGCGATCTCCGGATTATCGACGGGCGCGAAGCCCGCGAACGAGGCTACGTACCGGGTGTTGGAATAACGCCCCGTCTGGTCGTCGACCTTCTGCGCGGTGCCGGTCTTCCCCGCCGCGCGATAGCCGCCTATCTGCGCCTTCTTGCCCGTGCCCTGCACGACCACGCTCTCGAGCATGGTCTTCAAGGTATCGGCGGTCTTCTGGCTCACCACCCGGCGCGGCTCTGTCTTGAACTCTTCGAGGGTCTCGCCGGAAGAGGACGTTACGCGGCCGACCAGATGCGGCTGCATGTATTCGCCGCCGTTGGCTATGGCGGCGAAAGCGGCGACCGCCTGCACCGCAGTGACTCCTACCTCGTGCCCCATCGGTATCGACCCTATCGAGGTCGGCCCCCACTGGCTCGCGGGCCGCGTCAGCCCGCGCGATTCGGCCGGAAGCTCCAGGCCCGTCCGCTTGCCGAAGCCGAACTGCTCGATATATCTGGCAAGCCTTTCATCGCCGAGGCGCATGCCGATCTTTATGGCGGCGACATTGGAAGATTTCGCGAGCGCCTGGGTGGCGGTGAGCGTGCCGTAAGGCCTGTCGTGAATCACGCGATTGGCTATGCGTATCTCTCCGCCTCCGCAATCGATGAGGCTGTCGGGCCGGATGAGGCCTTCCTCGAGAGCGGCGGAGTAGGGGACGATCTTGAAGATGGAGCCGGGCTCGAAAGCGTTCTCGACGGCGCGGTTGCGGCGCTCATTCTCGTCGGATTCGGCCACCTGATTGGGGTCGAAGGTGGGGTAGTTGGCGAGCGCGAGTATCTCGCCGGTGGCGGGCTTCAGGACGACGGCGGTGCCGCCGCGCGCGCGGCCTCCTCGAACGGCCTCGGCCAGGGCCTTCTCGGCGTAGTGCTGGATCAACGTGTCTATGGTGAGCGTGACGTTGACGCCGGGCACGGACTCTTCTATCTCGTGGTCGTAGGATTTCTTGAGCGCGTCGACGTCGAGCAGGAGCCGGCCGCCTTTCCCGCGAATCTGCTTGTCGTAGGTGAGCTCGATGCCGCTCTGGCCGTGCTCGTCGACATCGACGAAGCCGAGCACGTGCGAAGCGGTCGCGCCGCTCACGTAGAATCGTTTCATCTCGTTGACGAACCGGAGGCCGGGGATCGCGAGCGCCTCGACTCGCGCCACCTCTTCGGGCCTGAGCTTGCGCTTGACGGCCACGAGCACCTGGCTTGAGGTGAGCCGCTTGAGGAGCGCGTCGCGATCCACGTCCAGGAGTTTGGAGAGGCGGTCGGCGATTTTGTCCGCGCCGGTTATCTCGGCCGGCGAAGCGTAAAGCGATTTCACCAGGCCCGAGCGAGCCATCTCGTTCCCGTTGCGATCGTAGATGACGCCCCGCGTGGGGCTCAGGTCGATTTCGAACTGCTGCTGCCGCTCCGCGCGGGCGCGCAGGCTGGTATGCTCGTTCACCTGAAGGTAGACGAGCTTAACTCCGATCGCCATCACCCAGAAAAATACGAGCGCCTGGATGATCGCGATGCGCTTGTCGAATACTCTCTCATTCCTTGACATGATCTATACCTATCCCCGCAATATCTGCCTGTCCTGCTCTCGGGTAAGGCTTTCGGAACGCAGAAGGCCGGTCACCGCGCCCCGCGCCCGGAAGCCCTTTCACCTTTTCTTCTTATCGCCTGCGGCCAGGGCCGGGCGGCGAATGTTTTTAGCCTGAGAGTCGGGGCGCACTTCAGGGACGGGCCTTTTCAGGCCGATCTTTTCGGCGCGGCGTTCGATTTCGACGGGTGAAGTCGCGCGCGCGTGTTCGAGTTCAAGCTGCCTGCGTTTCTCGTCAAGCTGCGACGCCTGACGCCTGAGCTCTTCGCTCTGGTAGCCGAGCGAGACGGCCTGGAAATGCTGCCGCGCGCTGATTACGAAGCCTGAAGATAGGAGGGTTCCGGCTACGGCTATAACGGCGAGCCACACGAATACGCGTCCGCTGACGGGTCGCGCGACTCTCGCATTATTGATCTGCTTTTCGGGAAAGAACCGATTGGTCATAAACTACGCCTCAAGCGCGAACTCGGGTAATTAGCCTTTCGATGTAGCGTTCCCGCTTTCTGGAGATGAGCTGCATCAATAAAGCTGCCTGCATACCCGGCTTATCTTTGGGGCTGAAATCCTGGGCTTGTCGCTTACAGTCTTTCGCTGACTCTAAGGAGAGCGCTGCGAGCTCGCGGATTACGCTCGACCTCTTCGGGGCCGGGGCGCATGGGCTTCCGCGTCAAAATTCTTACTCGCCTGCGAGCGCCGCATCGATTACAGGTCGCCGTCTCGTCACGCGCGTCCCCGCCTTCGCCCGGCCTCTCCTGGAAATCGGCGGCCCGGCCTCCGCGCCAGCCGCCTCTTCGATTCGCTTTCGGCTCCGGCTGGCAGGTGCAGCGCCCCTGTTCGAGCAGGAAGCCGCGCTTGACTATGCGATCCTCCAGCGAATGGAACGATATGACGGCCAGCCTTCCTCCTCGCGCCAGGGCCGAGACCGCCTGCGGAATGAACCTTTCGACCGAATCGAGCTCCTGGTTGACGGCGATCCTGAGCGCCTGAAAAGTCCGCGTCGCCGGGTGTATTCGCCAGCGGCCCGGAATATTGAGCGCGCGAACGACGAGGTCGGCGAGCTGCCTGGTCGTCGTGACCGGCTGGCGCTGCCGCTCTTTCGCGATCAGGCGAGCGACCTTGCGCGCGCCCCGCTCTTCGCCGTATCTGAAGATCACGTCGGCCAGCTCACCTTCGGAGAGGGAATCGACCAGATCCGCGGCCGTCGTTTCGAGCGTCCGGTCCATCCGCATGTCCAGGGGGGCGTCGGTTGCGAAGCTGAAGCCGCGCTCGGTCTTATCGAGCTGAAGCGACGAGACCCCGAGGTCGGCAAGGACTCCCTGTACTTCCGAGACCTCCATATCGCTCAAGACTTCCGCCACGGTATCGAAGTTGGCGTGCGCGCCCTGAAATCTCTCTCCGAATTTCGACAGGCGCTCTTGAGCCCGGGACAGGGCTTCGAGGTCTCGATCTATGCCGATCACCTTGATGTCGGGTGAGGCCTTGAGCAAAGCCTCCGCGTGCCCGCCCAGGCCTAAGGTGCAATCAACGAACGTTCCGGCTCGCCCGGGCTGTAGCCACTCGATGACCTCCGCGAGCATAACGGGCTCGTGCGCGAACTCTGTCTCTCGGTGCTCAGACTCCATCTCTCTTCCATCACGGATCATTACCGGCGCTTCGGTCCGGGAAGCGAGCGGCGGCGCGACTCTTAAACCCCGAGGCTCGCCAGGCTGGCCGCGTCCTCGGCCGTGTACGGCTCCATCTCCATCCGCGCCTTGAACCGGTCCAGCTCCCAGACTTCCAGGTATTGCAGATAGCCCAGCACGGCAACGTCTCCGACCAGTGCCGCGCTCGAGCGGAGCAACGGGTGTACCAGTATGCGCCCCTGCGAATCCATGTCGGTGAGCTGGCCGTAGTAGTTGGTCCTGTCGAGAAACTTGCGCACGGAGATGTCCATCGTCCCCCTGGTCTGCAACTTCTCCTCTATGGCCATCCACTCCTGCATGGGGTAGAGGCGAGCACATTCGCCCGTCAGGCTCGTCACGTAAAACTCCGGTCCGTAGTGCTCGTCGACGTAACGGCGATAGGCGGCCGGGAGCTTTATGCGCCCCTTTTCGTCCATCTTGACGGTGTAATTTCCTCTCAGCATTCGACGAGCTTAAGTAAAAAAGTTAAAGTGCGATCTTAAGATTCCGGCGCTTAACTATGTTTTCAAATACATCTCCACTATGGTCCACTTTGGTCCACCGTGCGCGTATGGTACGTCAGATGGATATGGCTGTCAAGCGTGAAATTCTACAGGGATAATAAGTTCCGGCCGTTTCAGGGGGTATAAACGGGGGTGCCGGGGGTAGCCGGGAGGGAGACGGCCGAGCGGGTTTCGCAATGAAATTTCCCAGCCAGGGTAAGTGTGGTATATTGCCAAGCTTTGATGAGAGAAACGGAGCCGGATGGATAAAAGCACTCTTGTCGTGATCTCATACGGGCTTATGGCGGCCGCGGCCAACTTACTGGGCGGCCTTCTCGTATCGGCCCGGCGGGTCGGTCAGACGACGCTCAGGTACTTGATAGCCATCGGGGCGGGGTTTATGCTTGCCGCGGTCTTCTTGAAGATAGTGCCTGAGACTCTCGAGCAGTGGAAGGGCGAGTCTCTGGTGCCGATGGCCTGGCTCCTGGTCGGATACCTTCTGATCCAGTTTTTCGAGCACACGGTCGCGCCGCACTTCCATTTCGGCGCGGAGACCCACGAAGAGGCGATGCTGGCTCACCACGCGGTGCTCGCGGGGCTGGGCGCTCTGATGGTGCACGCCTTCTTCGATGGAGTTTCGATAGCCGCCGCCTCTCT
>DATLMR010000348.1:0-4550 GCA_035537555.1 Blastocatellia bacterium | reverse complement strand
TGGCCCGGTTGGCCACCTCCGCCTCCCTGCGCGCTTCCAGCTCCTTCTCGTACAGGCGCGCGCGCTCGAGCGCCTGCGCGCACTGCTGCGCGAGCGCCTGCATGAAAGCCCTGTCGCTCGCCGTGAAGGGCCTCTTCTCCTTGAAGCTCAGGCCGACCGCGCCGATTACGCGGCCGTCGACTATGAGCGGTATCGCGGAGGCAGCGCCCTCGCCGACCGCCGAGCGGTACTCGGCGAGGGCCGGGTAATGCGCTATCCGGTCCGCGTGGGATTCGAGGAATACGGCCTCGCCCGCGCCCACGGCGTCGCCGATCGGAGTGGAAGCGTCGAGCGCGATATTCTTCCATTTCTCGATCGTCTCCCTGTCGTATCCTATGGCCTTCACGATCTGGATCTGCCCCGAGCTCTCGCTCACCAGCGCCACGGAGCCGGCGAAGGCCCCGAGCGCGGCGATCCCCTGATCGACTATCACCTCGGCGACCTGGGAAGCCGTGAGTGCGCCTGAGAGCGCCGCGGTCACCGATTGCAATCGTTCGAGACGCCCGGCCGTGTCCTCGGCCCCTCGCCTCGCCTCCTGCTCTTTAGCCAGAAGCCGCTCGCGCTCGGTCACGTTTTCGGCGATGCCCGTGACCCGGTAGACCTTTCCCGAAGCGTCCCTGATCGGGAACCCGCGATCCCTGATCGAGCGCGCCTGGCCGTCGGGCGTTATGACGCGATACTGTTCGTCGGTGGCCTCACCTCTGGCCTGTCTCTCCATCGACGAGATTATGCGCTCGCGATCATCGGGATGAATGGAGTCGATGTAGGACCTCGGCTCGTCATACAGGCTCTGGCACGTGCGGCCCCAGATCTCTTCATAAGCCGGGCTGACGTAGATCATCTTCCGGGCCGAGGGGTCCGATACCCAGAACGCCTCGCGAATATTTTCGGCGATCTGCCGGAACTTCTTTTCGGATTCCTCGAGCTCCCTCTCGGCCCTGTTGCGCGTCGTGGTCAGCCAGCTAATCAGCAGAGCCGCCACGATGAATATCCCGACCCTCACGAAGAGCGCGGGCGTCAGAGATGTGGAGGGTATGGGCTCGGCCAGGAAGTAATCGATCGCGACGGCAGACATGGCCGTGCTCAGCAGGCCCGGTCCCCACCCGCCGTACCACGCGCTGAACATCACGGCGGCGAAAAAAAGAGGAGTTCGGTTGTCCTGCATGACGGGCCACAGGGCCCATTCCAGGGCCGTCGCGACCAGGACACTCAAGACGGCCACCGCGTAGCGCAAGAGCAGCGAGCGCTTTACATCGGGCATATTATTCACGCATACCGGGCTTGAATCAAAAGGATGCCTGATCGGAACCTGTTCGGGCGCTCCGAGAAACCGTTAGCAGGAACGGTTGAGATTATAACCAAGCGACAACGCATGGGCCAGGAGTCAGGGGCCAGAGCTCCCGGCCTTCACCCGGCTTCTCTTCCGCTTTCGTATTCGCGGATCTTATCTTCGTGGCGTAAGGTCAGACCGATGTCGTCGAGCCCTTTCAGCAGGCACTCGCGGCTGAAGGGCTCTATGTCGAAGCCGGATCGAAAGCCGTGATCGTCCGTGACCCACTGGCGCTCGAGGTCGATGACGAGCTCGTATTCATCGCGCGCTCGGTCGAACAGCTCTTCCACCTTATCTTCCGAGAGCCGGACAGGGAGCAGGCCGTTCTTCAGGCAGTTGCTATAAAAGATGTCGGCGAAGGTCGGGGCGATGATCGAGCGGAAGCCGTAGTCCATCAAGGCCCACGGCGCGTGCTCGCGCGAAGAGCCGCAGCCGAAGTTTGCGCGCGTCAAAAGGACGGACGCGCCCTCGAATCGCGGTTGATTCAATTCGAAATCGGGATTGGGCTCGCCGTTTTCGCGGAACCTCCAGTCATAAAACAGGAATTGCCCGAATCCGGTCCTTTCGATCCGCTTCAGAAATTGCTTGGGGATGATCTGGTCCGTATCGACGTTGACCCGGTCGAGAGTCGCTACCTTTCCCCTGTGTCTCGAAAATGGCCCCATAAATTTTCCCGTCATCAATCCCATTCGCGCAGGTCGACGAAGTGGCCCGCGACCGCCGCGGCGGCCGCCATCGCGGGGCTGACCAGGTGGGTGCGCCCGCCGCGCCCCTGCCTCCCTTCGAAGTTGCGATTCGAGGTCGAAGCGCATCGCTCGCCGGGGCTCAGTATGTCGGGATTCATCCCGAGGCACATGCTGCACCCGGACTCGCGCCACTCGAACCCCGCGTCCTTGAATACGCGGTCGAGCCCCTCCCGCTCGGCCTGTCTCTTCACGGGCTGCGAGCCGGGGACTACCATGGCTCGGACCAGCGGGCTCACCTTTCTGCCCGCGATCACTCCGGCGGCCGAGCGGAGGTCTTCGATGCGCGAGTTGGTGCAGGAGCCAATGAAGACGCGGTCGATCTTTATCTCCCGGACGGGCGTGCGGGGCTGAAGGCCCATGTATTCGAGCGCCCTGCGAGCGGCCTTGCGAGCGTTCTCGTCTTCGAAGGAGTCGGGGTCGGGGACCTCTCCCGAGACATCCGCCACCATGCCGGGGCTGGTCCCCCAGCTCACCTGCGGGGCGAGGCCCGAAACGCCGATCTCCATCTCGCGGTCGAAAGACGCGCCGGGGTCCGTCGGCAGGGTCTTCCACCGGGCGACCGCCTCTTCGAAGGCCTCGCCCGAGGGCGAGAACTCGCGCCCCGCGAGGTACGCGTAGGTGGTGTCGTCGGGAGCGATCATGCCCGCGCGGGCGCCCGCCTCTATCGACATGTTGCAGACGGTCATGCGCTCTTCCATATTGAAGCGCTCGATCGTATCGCCCGCGTATTCGATCACGTGACCCGTCGCGCCGTCGGTCCCGAGCAGGCGGATGATATAAAGTATGACGTCTTTGGCCGCGACGCCGCGCGCGAGCTTACCGCCTACCGCGATCCGAAAGGTCTTCGGCTTCGATTGCAGAAGGCTCTGCGTCGCGAGCACGTGCTCGACTTCGCTCGTCCCGATGCCGAAGGCGAGCGCGCCGAACGCCCCGTGCGTCGACGTGTGGCTGTCTCCGCAGACGATCGTCATGCCGGGGCGCGTCAGGCCGAGCTCCGGCCCGATCACGTGCACTATCCCCCGGGCGGGACTGTCCAGCCCGTAGAGAGGTATGCGGAACTCTCTACAGTTGCGCTCGAGCGTGTAGATCTGGTTTTTCGAGATCGCGTCGAGTATGGGGAGCAGGCGGCTCGTGGTCGGCACGTTGTGGTCCACGGTCGCGTAAGTCAGGTCGGGCCGGCGGACCCCGCGCCCCGCCAGTCGCAATCCCTCGAACGCCTGGGGCGAGGTCACTTCGTGAACCAGGTGGCAATCTATGTAGATGATCGCGGGGCTGCCCGGCTCCTGGTGGACGACGTGCCGGTCCCATATCTTTTCGAATAGGGTTCTTGCCATAACGTCTCGGATAAAGAGTAAAGCCCTCGCGATTCCGGACCGATCAGCGCGCCGCCTGATACAGGTAATTGCCCTTCTGCCGGGTCGCGATGGATTCGGCGACCTTCAAGAATGCGCGGGCCGCGTGCGAGAGGCTCGCGTTCTTGCGATAGACCAGGCGCAGCTTGCGCTCGATCTTCAGCTCCTTGACGGCGATCCGCGCCAGCTCTCCGCGCGCGACCTCCGCTTCCACGCAGATGCCGGGCACGAGCGCCACTCCGCTGCCGATGGCGACGAACCTCTTTATCGCCTCGATCGTCGGCAGCTCCACGTCCATGTTGAGCGGGGTCTTATGGCGCTTGAAGGCCTGGAGCACCCTGGCCCGGTAAGGCGATTCCACGTTGTGCGCGACGAACGACTCCGCCCCGAGCTGCGCGATGCTGACCTGCCGGGCCGACGCCAGAGGGTGGCGAGGATGAACGACGAAGGCGAGCTCGTCGCGGTAGACGACAATCGAGCGGAGCTGCGACTCCTCGGGATCGAACGACAGCACTCCCAGCTCCGACCCGTGCTTGAGCACGTCCTCCGGTATCCGGCTGGCGAACGATCGATGCACGGTCACCTTGATCATCGGGTAGAGCCTGCGGAACTCTTCGAGCAGCGGCAGCAGGTAAAGACACGTGAACTCGTTGGCGGAGATGGAGAGCTTCCCCTTGTGCATGTCGCGCAGCTCCTTCAACGCCACGCGCGCCTCCCCGCGAAGGTTCAACAGCTTCTGCGCGTACTCTCTGAGCATCTGGCCCGCGTCGGTGAGCGTGCCGTCGCGCGACGAGCGGTCGAACAGCGGCTCGCCCAGCTCGCGCTCCAGCTTGCGAATCGACTGGCTTATCGCGGGCTGCGTGCGATAGAGCTTCTCCGCCGCGCGGGAGAAACTTCCTTCGCGCGCCACGGTGAGAAAGATTTCGAGCTGAAACAGGTCCATCCGATCCTTTATTAGAGAAAAACCCTGCCCCCTGCGCGGCCGCATTATAGCATAAGCAAAATTAGATGCGAGGCTAAAAATTATAACTTTGACTTTGATGGGCTCCGCGCATAGTATCAGCCCCAGGCAGGCACAGCAAA
>DATLMR010000347.1:0-8771 GCA_035537555.1 Blastocatellia bacterium | reverse complement strand
CCTCTCCCTCTGCGCCCTCATCTTCTCTTCTCTCGCCGTCTTCGCTATCCCAAGCTTCTCAAGATCGTGCTGCACCTCCTGCGTGATTATCTTCTCGTCCAGCTTCAGGCTGTGCTCCACGCTCTCAAGCTCTACCGACTTACCCCCCGCGAATATCTCGTGCCTCCCGTGCTCCTCGTACCACTTCGTCAACGTCGCCGTCATGTGCATCTTCTCTATTATGTTCCTCCACCCTACCCCCGTATTGTACGCGCAGAACGAGATCTCCCCTTCCTGCGTCGCGTACGGGATTATGCACTGCTCCGTCCTTCTGAAGTCGTAGTTGAACAGGTCCTGAAACCACATCCCCGCTATGAACAGGAAGTTCCACCTGTCCTGCCTCCTCAGCTCTATGTCCTCTCTCGTCCGGTCTCCTGATACCTTCCCGTAATCCTTCCCCGTCGCCCCGAACGACTTATCGAACTTCTTCAACAGGTCCGTCAGCTTGAAGTGCCGGGGCGATTCGAACGGGTCGTAGTTCTTCATCAACGCTAGCGCCATCCCCGCCACGGATAAGAACTTACCCCTCGCCGCGTCGTTGATCTTCATCACGTCTCGCGCCAGCTGATCCCCGTTCAAAAACGCCGTCACGGGCGCCGACTCCTTAGTCTCCTTATCGACCATCACGGCCATGCCTATCCCGCAGTTAGGGTGGCACCCGCAGCTGAGCTGCCCCCAGTCGGCCGTCGGCCCGTGCACAAGGTCGGCCCAATCGGAAAACGTGCTCATAAACGAGATCGGGAACCAGTCCCTCGTAGGCTCGCCCAGCCCCGTCTGCTTCTTTACGTCGTGCGCCATGTGCGACAGCGTGTAGCGCTGCGCGTGGCGGCGCTCGTCGCTGACCTCTTCGTCCCTTCCCGTGAAGGATACGGGCTGGAAAGAGAGGAAGGGGATCTTGCGAGGGTTGTCGAGGGCGAACTTGATTATGCGGCCCACCTGCTCGTTGTTGACTCCGTTGACTATAGTCGTCACGGGCACAATGTCTACGCCGTTAGAGTGGAGGTTCTCGATCGCCCGCAGCTTTACGTCGAAGAGGTTGCCGACCTTCCGGTGCTCGTTGGCGGCGTTGCCGATGCCGTCGAACTGGAGGTAGGCATAGCGAAGGCCGGCTTCTGCGGCCTGGCGGCAGAAGTCGGGGCTCTTTGCGAACTCTATGCCGTTAGTCGCGGCCTGAACGGAGTTGAAGCCGACCTGTCGGGCATAGCGGCAGGCGTCGAGGAAGAAGGGAGAGAGCGTAGGCTCGCCGCCCGAGAACTGAACGCTCATCTGCCGCCTGGGCTTGAGCGATATGGCGTTATCGAGCATGGTCTTGATGTCTTGCCAGGAGAGTTCGTGGACGAAGCCGACCTGGTTAGCGTCCATAAAGCAGGGGTCGCACATCATGTTGCAGCGGTTCGTAAGGTCGATTGTGAGGACGGAGCCGCGGCCGTGCTTGATGGTCGAGGAGCCGTGATTATGAAGGCGCTCGTCGTTATGGGCCTGGATGTCGCGGCCCGGGAAGACCTCTTCGAGGTGCTTGAAGAAGGCCGGGTCGATCGACATGACGTCTTCGAAATGGCCGTGCTTGAGGCAGTCCTTGACCATGAGGATCTTGCCGTCGCGCTCGATGATGTGAGCCTTGATCTCGCCGACCTTCTCGTTGAGGAGGATCTCGTGAGGGAGCTTGCCGTCGATGATCTGCTGGCGGATCTCGGGGACGCACCTTGGGCAAAGGGAATCTGTAGTGCGAGGCCAGCCGAGAGGGGGCTTGGTCTTCTGATAGGATTTGAGCAGAGGCTTGTCGGACCACTTCGGCGTGAAGGAAGGATTCTGTTTAATCTCGTTAACCCTCTCGAACACGGCCCATGCCGCGCGTGCCGCGTAGGTCATCCCCTTTTCCACATACTTTATAGGTTTATGCACGTGTTTTTATCTCCTCATCGAGTGCGAAAAAATAACCGTCTCGCCGACTCTTCCCGAAGTCCTGCCTGTCATCTCTACCGCGAATCGTCCGGCTTGCTAATGAAAGAGGCGACGCCGGGATAGCGCTCGAACATCTCCAGAAGCGCGCGGTCCCCGAGTTCGGCGGCTTTAACTGCGTACCGGCCGGCCTGCTCGTAATCGCCAAGGCTTATGTGAATCTCGCCGAGCTTGCTATAGGCCGCGGCGAATGATGGGTCTATTTTCAGGGCCGCTTCGCAGTGCGCGATGGCCTCTCCGGCGTTGCGCCGGCTCACGTGAAGTATGGCCAGGTCGAGGTGTGCCCTGGCCGAACCGGGCGCGGCTTCGAGTATGCTTTGCTGGCGCTCGATCTCGACGGCCACGTCGCGGTCGAGCGCGAAATCCACGACGCCTCGCAGCCAGCTCTTTCGCCGGGTTTTTTCGCCCATAATCGCCCAGAATCGAGGTCACGCCATGTAGTCGGCCATCTCCCGCTCGAACTCTTCCGGCAATATCTGCTCCCCGTCGTTCAAGCGCGCGAGGACGCGTTCTATGACCGCCTTGGCTTCCTCTTTCCGGCTCTCGTACAGAAAGCCGTCGTAAAAGTGATCGCCCATGAGCGCGCGATTGATCTCGCTCTCTTTGTTGTGATCGTTCAGCTCCGTGAAGTAGACGACCTTGTACTGCCGGTTGTAGCTGGCCTCACGGTAAATCTCGAACATTACCTTTTCAGATTCGCGCATAATCTCAAGCAGGACATGAGATGTCGGAGCTCCGACACCTCATGTAGATCGTCAGCTCCTAATCACCCGCCGCGCCCGGCTGATCTCTGAACGAGACGTTGTTCGAGAGGACGGGAAGCGAGAGGCGCGGCTTTTCGGCGTCCCGGGCCTGGCCTTCCAGCTCGAGCTGCAAGCGCACCATCTTCTCGTACTCGGCCATACGCTCTTCGAGCGTCTTGACCTTGCCTTTGTTCTTTACCATGTCTTCGCGATAGCGCTTGAGGAAGTAGCCGATCGTCTCCACGCGTATCTTGATAGACCCGCTCGGCTTGTTTTCGTCGATGTCCTTGAAGCAGAAGTAGGGCGTGCCGGAATTCTGCACGACCTCTTCGACGACCGTGTAGATCGGAGCGTCGTGGCCGCACTTGAACGAAGAGAGCTCCAGGGCGACGAGATTCGGATGGCGCGCCGTGTACTTGGCGGCCCAGACCTTCCGGCTCGTGTTCTCGGAATAGGAGTTCTTCCACACGTCCTGAATGTCCATCGGGTGCGTGATGAGCCCGGCGCGCACTTCGTCTCCGAACAGACGCCAGATCATGTCCTCGTCGATGGGCAGGGAGTCCATCGTGAAGACGGGGTAGCCGATCTTCTGGAACTCTTCGAGGATCTCGTGATTGATCCCCGGGTCGTTGTGGTAGGGGCGGCCGAGCAGAACGATGCCGAGCCGGTCTTCGGCTTCGAGCTGGTCGAGCACCTTGCGCGCTTCTCCGCGAAGGATCACGTTGTTGAACGTATCCATCGCCTTGTAGCCTTCTTCTATCGCGCGATGATTCTCTTCAGGCGTGAGCCCGAGGATCTCTTTGAAAGCGTCGAACATCTGCTTCTCGAGCAGGCGCGGCTGATCGACCATCACGATCGGGTTCATGTACTGGATGCCGAGCTGCGCGAAGAGGTCGCCTTCCTTGATGAAGGCGGCCTTGACGGCTTCAGGCGTGGCCGTGACGGTGGGGCACGCGCGGCGGCTCTGCGTGTTTACCAGGTCCGAGGTCAAAGCGTCCACCATCGGGAAAAAGATTATATCCAGAGGCTTCTTCTTGTGATGGACCTGAAGCAGGTTGTGAACGTGCGGGATGCCGACCTTGGAAGGGAAGCACGGGTCTATCGCCCCCCGCTTCGCGCCTTCCTTGTAGAGCTGTTCGGTCGTGTAGTCCGAATAGACCAGGTTGTTCGGCTTGACTCCCAGGCTTTCGAAATAGGCCGAAAAGAGAGGGTTGACCGAGTACTGGTTGAGCACGCGCGGGATGCCGATCCTCAGGGTCTCGCGCCGGGCCAGCAGCTCGTTCCGCTGCTTCTGCGATTTCGTGAAGGCATATTTCGAAGGAGGGTCGAGGACCGCTGGCGGATTGAAGCTGCGCCAGACGGCCTTGGCCGCGATCTCGACGAAGTTGGGGTTGGCGCCCTTGACCTGGTCGAGCCCTTTCTTGATCACCTTCATGTCGGCTACGTCTTCGACCAGCCCCTTCTCGCAGGAGTTGCCGACGATGAGCCTTTTGACTCCGGGAAGGATCGGGATCTTGGACTTGCGCGGAGGCTCGGCTTCGGCGGAGCCGTCGTTCACCGTCACGTCGATGAAGGTGCGAAGGCATTTGTTCTTGCAGAAGTAGCAGCGCGTGTCTTCGTTGCGATGCGTGACGTAGCTGATCTTCTCTACGTTGTCGAGCCCGATGAAGGTCGAGCGCATCCCGTTCTCCCACAGGCGGACGGCTTCGATGGCGGCCCCGATGGCCCCGGATTCGCCGCAATGCTCGTGGACGATGATGCGCGGCTCCACGGGCTTGCCCTTGAAGCGAGACTCGATGAAATCGACCTGCGACTTGACGGCCGCGAGGTTGTGCTGCGTGCCGCCCTGGAGGACGAAGTTCTTGCCCAGCCCCGAGATGTTCGGGATCTGCGAGACGTAGAGCCAGATATTTTTCGGAAGCACGGCCGCCAGTCCCGCCATGATCTCTTCCGGCTTCCAGCCCTGCCTCTGGAAATCGACGATGTCCGACTGCATGAAGACGGCGCAGCCGTAGCCGAAAGTCGGCATCGATTGCGCGCTGAAGGCGATGTCCGCGTAGTCTTCGATCTTCATGCCGAAGCCCTCGGCGGTCGATTGCAGGAAGTAGCCGTTGCCCGCCGAGCACTGCGTGTTCAGCTTGAAGTCCTTCACCTGGCGGTTCTTCAGGATTATCAGCTTGATGTCCTGCCCGCCGACGTCGACGATCACGTCCACGTCCTTATAAAACTGGAGCGCCGACTCCGTGTGCGCGACCGTCTCTACGAGCGCCACGTCCGCGGCCAGAGTGTCCTTCAGTATGTCCTTCGCGTAGCCCGTCGTCCCGACGCCCAATATCTTGAGCGTCGCGCCCTGGTCCGCGACCTGCTTTTCGAGCTTGGCGAAGACCTCTTTGGTGTCTTCGATCGGGTTGCCCTTCGAGAGCTGGTAGGTCTTCACGAGCACGTTGCGGTTCTTGTCGAGCAGCACGGTCTTCGTCGAAGTCGAGCCGCCGTCGAGGCCCAGGAAGCCTTCGACCACCTGGCCGGGCTCGAAGGTCGCGGGGATGAACTTCTTGCTCTTGTATCGCTCCTTGAAGGCGAGCAGGTCCTGCTCGCTTTCGGACAAGCCCTTGCCCCCGGCCTTCTGCTTCTCCTCTACGCGACCGTAGTTGATGTAGTACTCGAGGTCCGCGTAGCCGAGGTAGACGCCGACGCTCTCCTCTTCGCTCTTTCCGAACTCGACCGCGCCGATTGCGGCGAAGTACTGGGCGTTATCCGGGACCTTGATCAGGTCCTGCGGGTCGACCCCTTCGGGGAGCGGGTAATTGCGCTCTTCCCAGACCTTCGGGATGTTGTACTTCCAGCCCTCGACCATGCCGCGTATGTAGGTGTTCGGGCCTCCGAGCAGGAGGACGTGCGGGCGCAGAGTGTTTCCGCGCGTGAGCACGGCGAGGTTCTGGCCGATGATGGCTTCGAAGAGCGAGGCCATAAGCTCGTCGGGCGGCACGCCCATCTTCTGGAGCGAGTTGATGTCGGTCTCGGCGAAGACGCCGCACTTGCCCGCGACCGGATGCAGCTTCAGGCCGTGGTAGCCCATGTCGCTCAGCTTGTCGCCCGGGATTCGCAGCTTCGCGTTGATCTTGTCGATGACGGCGCCGGTCCCGCCCGCGCACTTGTCGTTCATCGAGGGGATCTTCTTCTTCTTGCCCGTCTCCGGGTCTTCCTTGAATATGATTATCTTCGCGTCCTGGCCGCCGAGCTCGATCACCGACCCGGCTTCGGGGTAGAGCTTTTCGACGGCGAGAGAGACGGCGTTCACTTCCTGGACGAACTTGGCGCCGATGCGCGGGGCGACGCCGCTGCCGCCCGAGCCCGTGATGAAGATTCGGATGTTTTCGTACGGGACGGGGAACTCGTCCTCGATGCGCTTCAGAAACTCAAGGCACTTTTCCGGCTGCTTCGTGTCGTGTCGCTGGTAATCGCTCCAGATTATCTCGTCACTTGCGGGATCGACCACGACGGCTTTGACGGTCGTGGACCCTACGTCCAGACCTATGAATAATTTCTCGTAAGTTCGGCTCATAGTCTCCTACTCCAGGGAATTCGGATCTCAAGCTCAGTGTGATGTTGAAGCGCCGGGTGAGCTCTCGCAGGCTCACCCGGCAGTCGAAGAGCTAGTCGGCGGCGTAATTGGACACACGCTCGCGCGCCTCTTTCTTCATCAGCTCTGAAACGTGCTTTGCGAAGTTGGCCGCGCTCCCGATGAGCCCCTTGTGGTGGGGAACCTTGTAGAGCGCGCTTTGAAGCTCGGGATGCGCGTCCTGGTACTCGCGGACCTGGTCGAGCGTGAGTCCGGTCTCTTCGAGCACGCGGGCCATCTCCTGCTTGGCTTTGACCTTGGCTTCGCCGAGGGCCATCTGCACGCGGCTGTGCGCGTTGATTTCGCCCTCGCCCGAGGTCTCGACCGGAAGGTAGATCATCTCTTTATAGAGGTTGACGACCGCCGATTGCGCGCCGTCGGACTGGGTGGAAGGCATGCAGCCGAAGGGTTTCAGGGAAAGTACCATGTGAGCAAGGTCTTTGTTGGAGTAATAGATGTTCTTCGCGACTTCGAGGTGGCCTTCGCCGCCGCCCGCGCGCGAGTTATAGAAAGGGTGGCCCATACGCTGTAGCTCGTACTGGTCGGTCAGGTCGTGGGGTATCCCGTTGAGCGTCTCGCGCAGGCGGTTCCACTCGCGCTTGAAGATCGACTCGGCTAGCGTGAGCTTGGCCGTCGCCTTGCGCATCTGCATCTCGTTCTTCAGCCGCTTGTCTATCCTCCACGCGGAAGGCATGGCCTCTTCGGCGGTTACGCCCTTGCGGTCCCGCTTCGACTGCTTGGCCTGGTGGATCATGTACATGATCCAGGTGCCGATGGGCTCGACGAGCACCTGCGCGCCTTCGCGCTCCAGGAACCTGAACATGTTGAAGTTGCCGTCGCCTTCGGTCGTCTGCGCCCAGAACTCTCCGGTTATCTTGACGATCGGCTTTACGCGCGTGCGGTCAACCTTCACTTTGGCGAGGCGTTCGGCGACGGCCTTGAGGGCGTCCGTGTAGTCGGTCCCGTAGAGCTGGTCGATGAATTTGCCCATGTACTCGGCGGTGCTGCCGACCTTGGGCAGGTTCTTGACGAAGCCGCCGATCTTGCCTTCGAGGGTGAACTTGCGGTGGGTCTTGAATATCTCGTGCAGGTAATCCATGCACTCGCCGATGGCCGCGTCGGCCTCGCCCTTTTCCGCCTCGAACGGGCGGACCTGGTATCCCACGTCGGTGATCATGTCGCCCATGTTCATCGCGTTCAGGATCGCCATGAAGAAGTCCACGTTCATGTCGAGCCCGGCTTCCGCCTCCGACTGGTCCAGGCCGCCCGACTGCTGGAAGAGCATGACGCGGAACCCGTCGAACCCGGAATTGCGCAAGGCGAGCCGGTACTCGGCTTCATACATGCCGAACCTGCAAGGGCCGCACGCGCCCGCGGTGAAGAAGACATACTTGTCGATGATCTCCTGGCGCGACATCCCTTTCTCTTCCAGGCTCTGAAGGTGCTGGACGAGATTTCCAACGGTGAAATAGGTCGGGTTGCACTGGCCGTTATTACCGTACTCCTTCCCGATCTGGAAGGCCTCTACGTTAGGCGTCGGCACGGCCTCGCACTTGTAACCGAGCCCTTCGAGGGCGCCGTGAATCAGGTACTCGTGCTTCCACGTCAAGCCGCCGAAGAGCAGAGTGGTGTTCGGGCGCTGGCTTGCGGTAAAGGGGTTCTCAACGGGCTTGCTGAAATGCTGCCTGACCTGAGCGTCAATTCCCATTTCGCGCGCCAGCCGCGCACGCTCCTGTTCAACCTTTTGTCTTATCAACTCTTCCTTTGAAGTAATGTTGACCAGTGGAATGGGCGTTTTCGCTGCTGATTCATCGTTTGGGTTAGTGGACATCTATTCACCTCGTTTGAAAGTCAATTATTTCAGCGCGTGTCAGGCTGTACACGGCCAATGTCAGGGTCTAAATGGAAGCCCTTTCAGGATAGCCTGCCGGCCTTCCTTAAAACCAAAGGTGCATGCCGTTTCGAGCTGGTCTGAAGATTGACTTGATTTGACGACCAACCGGAACGGATGAGCGTAGCCATCGACAGGTCGATAATGCTGCGACGACAGGTCGGTCAGTGGCAAACAGCGCCTGGAAATAACATCAGGACAATGAGGCAAGCGCGTAGAATCGTACTCGCCGGCCTCGAAATGTCCAATCAGAGCAGGCCTACCCGGCTTGAATTCACAAATATCTAAAGGCGTCCATGTTGCAAGAAGGTCAAATGCTATTGCAATACTCCGAGACGTGTCAAGCGAAATGGCCGAATAAACCGGCTCTATAATTTCAATCGGCAGGGGCGGCAACCGCTAATTCTGTTTGGTCCTGAGCGCGCTCCAACAGAAAGCGCAGAGCCCTTCGCGCTTGCTCACGATGAGACGCCGCTGACCGCACCTGGCGCAATCGCCCATGGAGTCGCTTCCTTCAAGA
>DATLMR010000346.1:0-3269 GCA_035537555.1 Blastocatellia bacterium | reverse complement strand
TGCCGGACCCGTATGGAGGAGAAGGTGGAGGGAGGATGTACAGGACGGGGGACATAGGGAGGTACGTAGAAGGGGGAAGGATAGAGTATCTGGGAAGGGTGGACGAGCAGGTAAAGGTGAGAGGCTACAGGATAGAGCTCGGAGAGGTTGAGGCCGCTTTGCTCTCTCACCCGGCCGTCGCCGAATGCGTGGTGATCGTCAGAGAGGCTACGCCGGGCGACCGGCGGCTGGCCGCTTACATTCGCGCAGGTGTCGAGCCGCCCTTGCCGAATGAGTTGCAGGCGTTCTTGAGATCGAAGCTGCCCGAATACATGCTCCCTTCCGCATATGAAGTGCTCGACTCGTTCCCCATGAGCCCGAGCGGAAAAGTTGACCGCCGCGCGCTGGCATTGCGGCGAGCGGGGCCGATCGGCCTGAGCCGGAACTACGTTGCCCCGCAGACTCCGATCGAAGAAGAGCTGGCCTCGATCTGGCAGAAGGTGCTGGGTGTAGAGAGGGTGGGCGTCGAAGATAATTTCTTCGAGCTGGGCGGCCATTCCCTGATGGTCACACAGGTCGTCTCGCGAGTCAGGGAGTCTTTCGGCGTCGAGGTGCCGCTTGGAAAGGTCTTCGACGCTCCCACCATCGCATGCCTCGCCGCGGTCGTGGCGGAGTTGCAAAGCGAAAGCGCGGGAGCGGCCGATCCCGGAACCATGAGCATTCCTCGAAAGAGTAAATCGATAGATCAACAACTGGCGGAGATGGGCCTGCTCCCGGATGAGCACGCGCTCGACTCTGAATCCGATTCAGACGCGGAAGAAGTTTGGAATGATTGATATATCCGAAGTATTAGCCACTCTCTCGGACGAAAAGGTCGCGCTGCTCGCCCGGCGCAACCCTCTCTCGTACGCACAGGAGCGATTGTGGTTCCTCGACCAGCTCTCGCCCGGAAGAGCCATCTACAACATCCCGGCCTCCGTGCGCCTGGGCGGCGAATTGAGCGTTCCCGCCCTGGAGAAAGCGCTCAATGGAGTCATCAAGCGCCACGCGGCCTTGCGAACGTGTTTCGCCACCCTTCGAGGCGAGGCCGTCCAGATCGTCAAGCCCTCTCTGTCGATACGGGTACCGGTCATAGATTTGAGCGATCTGCCCGCCGACGCCCGAGAGGCCGAAGCGAGGCGGCTCGCGGCATGCGAAGCGAGACAGCCCTTCAATCTTGCTCGCGGGCCTCTCATTCGCGCGACCCTGTTGACCCTGGACGAGCGCGACCATATCGCCCTGCTAACATTGCACCACATAATAAGCGATGGCTGGTCGATCTCCATTCTGGTCGAAGAGATGGCCGAGCTCTACGCGGCTTACACCACGCGGAGGCGGCCGCGCCTGCCCGAGCTTCCCATTCAATATGCCGATTTCGCGCAATGGCAGCGAGAGCATATCCAGGGCGAGCTTCTCGAGCGGCAGGTATCTTATTGGAAGCGCCAGCTCGATGGCGCGCCGCCCCTCTTGAGCCTGCCTTCCGATCGCCCGAGGCCTTCGATCCAGACGTATAAAGGCGCGACGGAATCTATTCGAATCCCGCGCCCGCTCACGGAAGCCATCAAATCACTCGGCAACAGCAACAGGGCGACCCTGTTCATGACATTGATCACGGCATTCCAGACCCTTCTACACCGCCATACGAGCCAGGATGACATCGTAATCGGCACGCCCATAGCAGGGCGCAATCGGGTCGAGACGGAGCGGCTCATCGGCTTCTTCCTCAACATGCTTGTCCTGAGGACGGACTGTTCGGGAGACCCGACGGTGCGCGAGCTGCTCGCCAGGGTCAAGACCATGACCCTTGAGGCTTTCCAGTACCAGGACCTCCCGTTTGAAAAACTGGTCGAGGAGATTCAGCCAGGCCGAACCCTCAGCCACGCTCCGCTGTTTCAGGTGATGTTCGTTTTACAGAACACGCCCGGCGGAGCGGTCGAGCTGCCGGGGCTGAGCATGAGACCGTGGGGCGGCACGGATGACGAAGCGAAGTTCGATTTGAGCCTCGCCGTCAATGATACCGGAGACGAGCTGAGCGCGGCTCTGACCTACAACACGGACCTCTTCGACAGGACGACGATCCGCCGCATGCTCGGCCATTTTCAAACCCTGCTCCAGGGCATGGCGGAAGACCCTGACAGGCCGATCTCATCTCTTCCCATGATCTCAGAGGAGGAGCGCGTAAAGGTACTGCTCGAATGGAACGATACGCGGACCGAATTCGACAGAGATCATTGCCTGCACCGGTTGATCGAGGAACAGATAGCGCGCGCACCTGATGCAATCGCCGTCGTCGCCGAACAGCACAGCTTGCGCTATAACGAGCTGGGCAAAAAGTCGAACGAGCTTGCGAATCACCTTCGTAAGCTCGGCGTCGGCCCCGAGACTCGCGTGGCCGTTTGCATCGAGCGAAGCCTGGAGATGTCCGTGGCTCTGCTTGGCATACTGAAAGCAGGTGGCGCCTACGTTCCCCTCGATCCTTCATATCCGAAAGAACGGCTCCAATTCATGCTGGAAGACTCGAAGGCCCGCGTGCTGCTGACGCAGGAATCCCTCGCCGGTATCCTTCCGCGATTTGACTCGACTGTCGTTTGCCTTGATAGAGACTGGCCCGCAATCGAAGCCGAAGGTTCAGCAAGCCCGACATGCCTTGCCGTGCCTGAAAACATCGCGTATGTGATCTACACGTCAGGGTCGACGGGCAGGCCCAAAGGGGCGATGAACACTCACCGCTCCGTCTCGAATCGTCTGCTCTGGATGGCTCGCGAGTACAACGTGACTCCCGGGGATGCGATCCTCCAGAAGACCCCATTCAGCTTCGACGTGTCGGTCTGGGAGCTGTTCTTACCCCTGATGTGTGGAGCGAGGCTTGTCATGGCGAGGCCCGGAGGACACCAGGACGCCTCCTACCTCGTCGATCTAATCAAGCGCGAAAAGATCACCTTGATGCACTTCGTCCCTTCCATGCTCGAGGTCTTCCTGTCGGAGCCGCGCCTTGATGAGATGGGTGAGCTGGACGGGATCGACAGCCTCAGGCAGGTCGTCTGCAGCGGCGAGGCGCTGACCAGGGAGCTCGTCAAGAAGTTTCACAATCAGCTCGGCTGCGAGCTGGATAATCTCTACGGGCCTACGGAGTGCGCGGTCGACGTGACCGCCAGACGATGCGAGAGGGGAGAGGAAGGAGCGGTGCCGATAGGGAGGCCGATCGCAAACACGAGGATCTACGTGCTGGACAAGAACAAGCGAATGGTGCC
>DATLMR010000345.1:0-8157 GCA_035537555.1 Blastocatellia bacterium | reverse complement strand
GACACGGACGAAGTAAGCGATCAGAAAGAGCAATGACCGTGACCCGGGTCGGGCTGTCCGGTGCGATTCTTCCGGACCGGCCTCCGGGCGGCGGTATTGGAGGTGAGCGATGTCCGCGGACGACGCGAAGATGGATGGTATGAAAAAGGGCGAGACGCTATGGACCCCCGGTCGAATCATCGCCACAATCGTGGTCGCGTTCATCCTGGCTACGATCGGGTATATGACATTCTCCGGCACGGGAGCGAAGAGCGACTCGAAGGTCGTCCTGCCCGGCACCGCCGTCTCGAATCCGGGTGTGACCAGGGTCCCCGCGGATTTCGCTCTGCCGACTCTCGACGGCGGCTCCATCAAGCTGTCCGATTATCGAGGCAAGGTGCTGGTCGTGGACTTCTGGGCCGTCTGGTGCCCTCCGTGCCGCGAAGAGGTGCCGCAGCTTGCGCGCATCGCGGCCGAGAACAGGTCGCGCGGGGTAGAGGTCGTCGGCCTGCACATCGACGATAACGGGAGGTCAACCCCGGCCGACATTCGCAAATTCATAGGCCAGTACGGCATCAACTACACGGTCGGGATCGCCGGCGGCGACGTCTTCACGAGCTACCTCGGGAACGACGACGATCAGATACCGCAGACCCTCGTGTTCGACCGCGACGGTCATCTCATCCTGCATCTGTCCGGCTACAGCTCGACGGATGCGCGCTTGCTTGACGAGGCCGTAAACCGCGCGCTCGCGGCTTCGTAAGAACGCTCTTCACAACCTGTCGGGCTTGAAGCATTCACCCGGCCTTCGGCTCTCGGGGCTTCAGACATGCCAAGAGACATACCCGTAAGCAACGGCTCGTTGCTCGTCACCTTCGACCGCAAATACCGGATACGCGATTTCTACTTTCCACACCCGGGCCGCGAGAACCAGAGCGCGGGCAATCCTTTTCGCTTCGGCATCTCGGTAGACGGGGCTTTCTCCTGGTTCTCGTCCGACGACTGGAAGGTCGAGCTCAAGTATATGGAAGAGACTCTGGTCAGCCTGGTCACTATGCGGTCGGAGCGGCTCGGCGTCGAGGTCGAGTGCAACGACGCGGTCGATTTTTACGAGAATGTCTACCTGCGCCGCGTCACCGTGCGTAACCTCACGTCCCGGCCGCTCCCCACGCGCTTCTTCTTCCATCACGACTTCCGAATCTCCGAGACCGAGATCGGCGACACCGCTTACTTCGACCCCGCCACCGCGTCGATAATCCATTACAAGCGCAATCGCTACTTCATAGCCGGGTGCCTGACTAGAGACTCGCGGAGCTTCGACCAGTGGGCGACGGGCAACAAGGATGTGGCCGGAGCGGAAGGAACCTGGCGCGACGCCGAGGACGGCTCGCTTCAGGGAAATCCGATAGCGCAGGGCTCGGTCGATTCGACCATCGGAGTCTCTTTGGACGTAGCTCCGGGCGGCGAAAACTCCCTCGTGTACTGGATCGGCGCGGGCAAGACTTACGGCGACGTGTCCGCTCTGTCCACGGTCATTCATAACAAGACGCCCGAAGTCCTGATACAGCGAACGATCGATTACTGGCGCGCGTGGGTAAATAAAGAGACCATGAAGTTCGACGGCCTTCCGCCGGAGATCGTACGGTCCTTCAAGCGGAGCCTCCTCGTTATCAGGACGAACCTCGACGATAACGGCGCGATAATCGCCGCCAACGACGGAGACGTGGAAGACTACAATCACGATACCTACTCTTACATGTGGCCGCGCGACGGCGCGCTCACGGCTTATGCGCTCGACATAGCTGGCTTTTCGGAGCTCACGCGCCGCTTCTATTCTTTCACGAAAGACTTGATCAATCCGAACGGCTATTTCCTTCACAAGTACACGCCCGACGGCACGCTCGGGAGCTCGTGGCACGCCTGGTTCAAGGACGGCGAGCAGCAGCTCCCCATCCAGGAAGACGAGACCGGGCTTATACTATGGGGGTTGTGGAAGCATTACGACGAGCATCGCGACATCGAGTTTATCGCGGACTTTTACCGCCCCGTCATTTCTCGCGCGGCGGCCTTTATGTCCGAGTACCGCGACGGGGAGACGGGGCTGCCGCTCCCGAGCTGGGACCTGTGGGAAGAGCGGCGCGGCATACACACCTTCACCGTGGCGACCGTGTGGGCGGGCCTTCAGGCCGCCGCGCGATTCGCGGCCCTTTTCGGAGAGAACGACCTCGTCGATAAATACGTGACCGCCGCCGACGCCATCAAGCAGGGACTGGTCGCTTACCTCTACCGGCCCGAGCTGGGCCGCTTCGCTCGAACGTTGAAGCTGGTCGAGGGGGCGGCCCGCGCGGGCTCGCGGTATGAGTACGACACGACCGTCGATGCGAGCCTCTTCGGCGTTTCGTATTTCGGCGTGCTCGACCCGCGTAATCCGATGGTCCAATCGACCGTCAGCTCGATACGCGAGCATCTCTGGGCGAAGACGGACGCGGGAGGGCTCGCGCGCTACGAGCGCGACTCTTACTACAGCCAGACGAGCGACTTCGATAAAGTGCCCGGCAATCCCTGGTTCGTCACGACTCTGTGGATGGCCCAGCACGAGATATCGCTCGCGAGGACGGGCGCCGAGTTGAAGGAGGCTCTGGGGCTTATTCACTGGGCGATCGATCACGCCCTGCCTTCGGGCGTCCTAGCCGAGCAGGTACATCCCTTCACGGGAGCGCCGCTTTCCGTCTCGCCTCTGACCTGGAGCCACGCGCAGCTCGTCACGGCCGTGATGGAGTATATGAACAAGGTCCGCATACTGAAGCTGTGCCCGGCCTGCGGCCAGCCCGCTGTCGATTATGCGCGGACCGATTTCGAGGCCGCCTCCGCGCGACTCGACGACTTTTCCCGGAAGCCATGAAAGGCGGGCCCGACCGCCTCGATCGTCGGTTCCGTGGACGAAAACATTCGAGGAAGGGAAGAGGAGTTGTCGGTCGGCCGGGCGATCACAACCCCGGTCTCCAGCTATGCGTAGATCGAAGATAGTCGCAACCATCGGGCCGGCAACGGATTCGGAAGATCGCCTGCGCGAGTTGATTCGCGCCGGGATGGATGTCGCCCGCATCAATACGTCTCACGGCGAGAGAGAAAAACACGGCGAGGTCATCGACCGCATCCGCCTGATCTCGGACGAACTCGGAAAGCCCGTGGCGATAATGCTCGACCTCTCGGGGCCGAAGATTCGCACGGGCAAGCTGCGCGGAGGGCAGGAAGTCCTCCTGAGGGAAGGCGCGCTGCTCCGGCTCACCTCCGAAGAGATCGAAGGCGACGCCGAGCGCGTCTTCGCCAGTTACCCTCTTCTCGCCAGGGAAGTCGGCCCGGGCGACCGCATACTGATCAGCGACGGAGAGATCGAGCTCCAGGTCGTCGAGACCACCCCGACCGACGTGATCGCGCGCGTGGTCCACGGCGGCACGCTCGGAGAGCACAAGGGGATCAACCTGCCGGGCGCTCAGATCTCTATCCCGTCCATCACGGAAAAGGATGTCGCCGATCTGAGATTCGGCATAGAGCACGACATAGACCTCGTGGCCCAATCGTTCGTCCGCAGCGCCGCCGACTGCGTCCGCAGCCGCGCCCTCATAAATGAGTTCGGCGGCAACGCTCGCCTCATCGCCAAGATCGAAAAGCCCGAAGCGGTCGAAGACTTCGACGAAATCCTCAGAGCTTCCGACGGGGTGATGGTCGCGCGCGGAGACCTCGCGGTGGAGACCTCGACCGAGCGCGTGCCGGTCATTCAAAAAGAGATAATCGGCAAAGCTCTGCTCGCGGGCAAGACCGTCATCACCGCGACCCAGATGCTTCAGTCCATGATCGAGAATCCCCGCCCCACGCGAGCCGAAGCCTCGGACGTGTCGAACGCCGTACTCGACGGCTCGGACGCCGTCATGCTCTCGGGCGAGACGGCCGTCGGCCGCTTTCCCGTCGAGTCCGTGATGATGATGGACCGCATCATCCGCGCGACCGAAGCGATGGTATCGCCCTCGCACGCCGCGGTAAGGCAGACCCTTTTCGGACGCCATACCGGCTCCTACGGCCGCGCGGTCGCCGAAGCCGCCGTGCTCGCCGCCGAGGAGATAAACTGCCGCCTGATAGTCGTCATCACGCAGAGCGGCCACATGGCCCGGCACATCGCGGCGCTTCGCCCGGCCCAGCGCATCATCGCCCTCACGCCCGTCGTCAAGAGCTATCGCCAGCTCGCCTCCGTCTGGGGTGTCGAGCCCTACCCGCTCGATCAGTGCTCCCCTAATTCCGACGACCTGCTGTTGTGCGGAGACCGCGCCTTGCTGCATCACAACCTGGCCGAGCGGGGTGAAGGCGTAGTCGTAATGGCGGGCAAGCTGCCCGATATCACCATCTCGCTCTCGATGAAGCTGCACCGAGTAGGCGAGCTGGCCGGGAAAAGTTGAAGCGTCGGATCGTTCCCGGCAGCGCCCGGTCTTCCGGCGCGAAATTATTTTCAGTCCGCAGGCCCCGATCGCTCGTCTTATTTGAGCGACCGCCGCGCGCCCGTTCAGCCGGACCCCAGGCGCTCGCGCAGTGCAGGAATCAAAATTCCCGTGACGGAGGAAGATATCGATGAGATCAATTAAGAAACAGGTCGTTCTCCTATTGCTCGTTTCAATGCTCGGGCTCTCCCCTTCCGCGCTCGCGCAGGCTGACAGGTTTGACGGCAAGCCCGCGTTCGCCGAGGGCGCGGACCTCGGCTACTACATATGGAGAGACGGCGACACCTGGCACGTCCGCTGGACGACGAGAGGGCAGATGAGACGGTTCAGCGGCTCGGTCGCGGCCGAGGGCGGCGAGTTGAAGTCTCTCAAGCGCATCGATGTCGAATCCGAGCGCCGCGTTCTTTACCCGGGCCGCGCTCCCCGCGTGGTCTATGGCCCTCGGGGAAGGGCTCACGTCCGTGGGGGAAGAGCGCCCGTAGTGGTGGAACGCAATCAGGACAAGATCGAGAAGGACGGCGACCGCAGGATAGTATTTCTCGCCCGGACGGATGACGATATAGACGGGTTCGATTTCAAAGTGAACGATGAGGTGAATGCCCTGCGCTTCGTGCTGGAGATAGACGGCAGACAGATGCCGAACCTTATCGAGATGGGCAGGAATAACCAGAGGGCGCAGAACGCGCCCGTGCTGGTGCGGCTCAGATAAAAGCTCGAAAGCGGAACCCGCCTGAAAATCATATTTGAGCGATTGGCTGAGTAAAAGACCGCGAGTATAACAACCCGCGCCTGGTATGCGCCCGGTCCCGAGCACGATAGTCTATCGGATTTTCGTGTTCGGGATAGCACTCCATCCGGTTTCATTCCGGTTTCATTCGATGAGCCGTTTCTCTTCACTCGGCATAAAGCGCCCGGGCTTGCGAACGACGCTCGGCATATCGTCCGTCTCGCTCGCCGCGCTCCTCATGGTCTTTCCGCCGCCGCCCGCGTTCGTCGAGCGGTACTACTCGCGCGCGATCTATCCGAGGATTCAGGCGGTTTCAACGCCCCTCACCAATCATATTCCGGTCGCGCTCGTCGACGTGCTGCTGATCATACTCGTCATCGGCTTGCCCGTGTGGTGGGCCGCCCGCATCAGGTCGGCCGGGAGAGGAAGGCGCAAGAGGGCGGCGCTCTCCATGCTGTTTAATACTCTCGTGCTCGCGTCCGCGCTTTCGCTCGCCTTTCAATTTCTGTGGGGGCTCAATTATTTCAGAGAGCCCCTGGTCGAAAAGATCGAATTCGACGAGGCGCGCCTTAATACCGAAAACTTGAAGCAGCTCTACCGCAAGTCGGTCGAAGGCGTGAATCTCGAATCGACGGAGGCCCGCTCGGGCGGCTGGCCCGACGAGCCCGAATGGCGCGCCAGCCTCGACAAATCGTTCAACGCGGTGCTTGGTGAGCTCGGCGACCGGAGAGGCATTCCCACGGCCATCCCGAAATCGTCCCTGCTCAATCTCTACCTGGGCGCCGCCGGTATAGACGGCTTCACGAACCCCTACGGGCACGAGGTGGTTCTGGCGGCGGAGCTCTTACCCTTCGAGAGGCCTTTCACTCTGGCGCACGAGTGGGCACACCTGGCGGGCTTCGCCGACGAGTCCGAAGCCAGCTTCGTCGGCCTTCTCGCCTGCCTTCAATCGGACCTCCCCGCCATCAGGTACTCGGGCTGGCTCGCGCTTTTCATGCACACGCCCTGGCCCGGCCCCACCTCGCCTGACCGGAATAATGGTCAGGCCGTCGAGTCGCCGCCGCGCCCCGCGCCGGAGGTGGTCGCGGACCTGAGGGCGATCAGGGAGCGCGACCTGCGGCGGAGGATCGACGTCGTGAGCGAAGTGCAGGCCCGGTTCTACGACCGCTTCTTGAAGGCCAACCGGGTGGAGGCGGGAATCGCAAGCTACGGGCTGCTCGTGCGGCTCGTGATGGGCGCGCGCTTCGAGCGCAACTGGGTCCCCGTGGTGCGATAGGGTACGCAAATTGCCCGATCTTCGGCCCTGTGGCGAGCGTTCGAGCCCGTATGTTACTATCACTTTTTCGTTATGTCGAAAGCCGAAGAGCACAACGGGCCGGAGAAGGGGAAGCAGAGACTGCTGCGGGGAGTGGGCACGGCGATAGCCGACTTCCGAATGATTGAGGACGGCGACAAGGTGATGGTCTGCCTGAGCGGAGGGAAAGACAGCTACACGTTGCTCACCCTGCTGCTCGATCTACAGCGCCGCGCGCCCGCCCGGTTCGAGCTGCTCGCGGTCAACCTGGACCAGAAGCAGCCCGGGTTCCCGGAGCGCGTCTTGCCCGACTACCTTTCGCGGCTCGGCGTGCCTTATCGGATTATCGAGAAAGATACGTACTCCATAGTCAAGGCGCTAGTGCCGGAGGGGAAGACGACCTGCTCGCTCTGCTCGCGCCTCCGTCGCGGGATACTCTACAACGTCGCGGTCGAAGAAGGATGCAACAAGATAGCTCTGGGGCATCACGCGGACGACATACTGGAGACCTTCCTGCTCAACCTCTTTTTCAGCGGCTCGCTGAAAGCCATGCCGCCCGCGCTCCGAAGCGATGACGGGCGCAACATGGTCATCCGCCCGCTCGCCTACTGCCGGGAGTCGGAGATTTCGGCCTTCGCCGAAACCCAGAACTACCCGATCATCCCCTGCGATCTTTGCGGCTCGCAAGAGAACCTGAAGCGCAGGCGCGTGAAGCGATTGATCGACGAGCTTCAGCAGGAGATACCGCAGCTCCGCAGCTCCATGCTTCGCGCTCTGGGAAACGTCGCTCCCTCTCAACTGATGGACACGCGCCTGTTCGACTTTCACTCGCTCGCGGGCGCGCGCGGGGAGATATCGGACGAGCTGGACGCGGCCATGCGAGCGCACACGGATTCGCCCGCGCAAGCGCTCGTCACGGTCAGCCTCAAGAACGCCATCTAGCGCCGTGCGAACGACCCCTTCCGAAAGCAGCGACGAGCCCGGGACCGGCCGCTCGGCCGTGTTGAAACTCTTCATCGCGCTTACCTCGATCAGCTTCCTGCTGCGCATCTTCTACGCCGGACATCTTTACCAGGATGACGGGCTCTGGTTCACGGCGGCCGAGGAGATACTCCGAGGCAAAGCGCTTTATAGCGAGATATATTTCGACAAGCCGCCCGGCCTGCCCCTGCTCTACGCCTCGCTCTTCAAGCTTTTCGGCGCGCATATAATCGTCATCCGGCTCTTCACGGTCTTCTACGCGGTAGGAGTCTCCGTCGTCCTCTACCTGTTCGGCTCGCGCCTTTACGGCAGGAAAGCCGGAATGGTCGCCGCCGCGATGTTCGTGGTCTTCAGCACGACCTTTACGACCGGGCATGTGCAGGGGCTAAACACCGATTTTCTTATGCTCTTGCCCTACACGGCGGGAGCTTATCTCATGGCCCGCTCGCTCGAGGGCGGCAAGGGCCTGCGCCGGCGCGCGGGGCTCGCGGCGGCGGGGGGGCTCTTCGCGGGCGTGGCATTCCAGATAAACCCGAAAGCCGTTTTCGATCTCGCCTTCTTCGCGCTCGTCCTGCTCTACCTGATCGTCACCCGCGCCCGGCGCGAACGGGATGAGCGCCGCCCCGCAATCGAAGGCGCGAGGGAGCCCGGGGTTGGAGCCGGGGCGCGGGCGGGGCTGCTTCTCG
>DATLMR010000344.1:0-13074 GCA_035537555.1 Blastocatellia bacterium | reverse complement strand
TTGAAATTGCGTTCGGCACCCTTCCTCACCCATCTGGCTCCATATGATCCACGTCTTCTTTCCTCGCGGCAGGTCTTTCTCCGACCCGTAGAAGACCTGTTGTACGGGCAACGGATCGGGCAAGGTCTTCACCTGCGCGACCGAGCAGGGCTGCACCCAGAGCGTGTCGGATACCTCCGGCTTAATAAGCGCCAGCATCGGCCTGAGATTCTCTTCGGGCTCGGAAGACACGAACTGAAGGTAGCTTCGCCCGGAATGAAAGAGCAGGACGGCGATGAAAATATAGAGTGAATACCTCGCGGCTTTGCGCGCGCCCCACGCGCTCAAAACGAGCAGAGCCCCTTCCATCGCGAGGACCTGCGTGTGTACCTGCGTGAAGAGGACGACCCTCGGCGCGCAGATGGGATAATTCACAAGCGCGCTGGCAAGTATCACCCCCGCAAGCAAGGTGATCGAGCCGAGCGAGCGAGCGCCCCACGAAGAAGAGCCGGCGCTGCCATCCCGGCCCCTCCGGTGCCTGATCACCGAATAGAGGCCGAGCATCTGCAAAGGCACTATTCCGGCGGTGACCAGAGGCATGCGGCCATGCCATTTCCATAAGAACTTGAAGATCAGTCGCAGCGCGCTGCCGAAGTCCTCTTTCATGCGCACGCCGACTATGCAATCGCTCCAGTATGCCTGATAGGCCGCCATGTCCTTCAAGTTGTACCTCAGATCCGTGAGCCAGATGCCGGCCAGCGTGAGCGCCACGGACGCGGCCAGAGTCGAAAGAGCCGGTATGTTCAAACGCCATCCGCGCGACGGGCCGTGATAGAGGTACCAGCCGAGAAGCCGCGCGCCCAGGGCGATCGGGTAGGTATAAGACAACAGGCATGGAAGCGCCAGGAGGATCAACGATGCCTTGCGCCGCCCCTCCGCCAATGGCTTCTCGAAGAACGTGTCGTCAAGAATAAAGGGCACAAGCGACAGAAGAACGTCGAAGGTATACTGTTTTAATTGTACCGCCTGGTCCAGCCAGAAATTCGCTCCGATAAGAAAGCCCGCGCTCATCAGGCCGGTCACGAGAAGAGGCCCCGACCTCTTCCCGAGCAATCGCGCCCATAAGATCGTTCCGCCCGCGAAGCTCAAGAAAGGCAGGAGCCTCAGGCTCCAGATATGGTAGCCCGAAACCTCTCGGAGCAATGCGATGGCTGAAAGATAGATGCGCGGGAAGTACTGCCCGTATTCGAGCGGCGCGAATATTCTGACCGGAGAAGGTTCCAGAAGCGAAACGGCCACGAAGGCCTCGTCAAGCCAGAAGGACGGTTGTTGTGCGTAGCGGATGGCGCCCGCGAGCAGGACCAGAGCAGCGGCAGCCCATAGAATCGGCCCGCTGTCGTTGAGCCCTCCGGTATTAGTCAGAAGCGCACGGGCGCGCTCCCCGCTCCGATAAGATAGCCGGTCGGTACGAAGCTGCCCGTGACAATTCACTTTCTCTTCACTGCTCCGGTTTCACTTCGCGCGGAAAGTGGATTCGGCCATCTTCACGTCGAACCTGACCTCTTTCACGCGCGTGGTGACGGTGCCGAGCGCCGCGTTATCTTCGACCGTGCGGAAGGGGACCATCATTCCCTCGACCATCCGGTAGTCGCTGTAAGATTCCGAGACCGGAATGGGGCTGTCGGCCCCGAGAGGCGACCTCAGCGTCTCTCGTTTGACGACTAGAAACGTCTTCGCCGAAACGTATTCGGTCACGGGGCCGCCTTTATGCGGGGTCTTCACGATGACGTAGACTTCCTCGTCCCCGACCTTCGATTTTCCCTTGACCTTGACCTCTTTGAAGAGGGCCTTCCAGTTCAGGAGCTGGTAAAAATCGCTGTCGAGCCGCGCATCGTCGAGTTGCTTTTCGTCGTAAGGCTCGGCGTTTGAGAAGCTCGCTTCGACGCCGCCCTTATTGCCGTCGAAGTATTCGCGCACCGTTCCGATATTCTTGCCGAGCGCGATGAAAGTCAGGGTCGAGGCCGACAGGCTCGGAGCCTGGGCGCTCAGCACTCTCTCTCCCGTGATCCCCTGGTGAATGAAAGTCAGCTCCGAAGTTACGAGCATGGATGTATGCTTGCGGATGCCTGCTTCACCTCCGTACGCATTGATGACTTTGGACATCAGCTCGTCGGCGGACATTGCGGCCTCCGGCGCGGCCTGCTCCGCCACCAGCTTGAAGTTGAACTCGCCTTCCGGCTGCTTTATCCTCAGGCCGGAGACCTTGCCGTCAGGCCCGCGCAGGGCCAGTATCGAGTAAGTATCGGGCAGCTCGCGCACGCCGAACTTGTCCTTCTCCCTCTCGAACAGAGTATAGACAGGCTGCCCCGGCACCACGAGCGACACCTTGTCGCCTTTGGCCAGGACTTCGATCACGGCCCCGTTGCCTTCATACTTGCCCAGCAGGCCGAGCAGAGAGAGCGACTCTTCCTTCTTCTCGGAGGGCTTTTCGGCCGAGGCTTTCTTCGGGAGCACGAAGTTACCCTGCGGCTGTTCGAGGTACATCTCCATCTGATTTTCGCGGCCGAACGTCGGCCTGAACGTCATGAAGAATCCTTCCGGAGCCGGATCGTCCAGCTTGTACTTGCGGCCTCCGACATTGACGAGCGGGTAATTGGGCTGGCCCGGCACTATAGCGATGAGCTTGCCGTCCACCATCTTGATCTCGATCGTCATCCCGGCCTGCTCGAAAGGGTAATAGCCGACCTCGTTTTTCGGATCGTCCGGGGAGGCCGAAGAGGCGGCGGCCGTCTCCTGTTTCGGAGTATCGGCCAGGTTCGACCAGACGGTTCGCAGGGCGAAGCCCGTGATCGGAGAGCTTGAGACGTTGGTCAATAAAACGAAGCCGAGCTTTCTATCCGGCATTAACGCCACCAGAGAGTTGAAGCCGTCGATCCCGCCCGTGTGGACCAGGACCTTATGCCCCTTCCAATCCGCCAGCCCCCAGCCGAGCGCGTAGCCGCCCAGCCCCGCGTCGCCCGCGCCTATCTGCTTCGTCGTGATCTCCTGATAACCCTTCTCGGAGACCAGCCGCTTGCCTTCGAACTCGCCTCCATTCAGCATGAGCCGCACCCACTGAGCCATGTCGCGCGCGCTCGAATTGATCGCGCCCGCCGGAGCGATGTTGGTCAGGTCGCGGAGGATGGCCTTGCGGGTCTTCTTGTCTCTCAGCTCGTACCCGGTGGCGTAGTCGCTCGATTTCGCCATCTCTTTTACGGACGTGTTGCTCGTCTTCATGCCGAGCGGCTTGAAGAAGCGATTGGCGATTATATCTTCCCAGGTCGAGTTCTGCGCTTTAGCCACGACCTCGCCCGCGGCGCTGTACATCACGTTCTGGTACTGAAATTTCTCGTGAAGCTTCGCTTTCGGCTTCGCCAGGCAGGCGACCCTTATGACCTCTTCGCGGTTGAGCGCCCCCGTGTACCAGGCGAGGTCCGTGCCGTCGAGTCCCGACTGGTGCGAGAGCAGGTCGCGCAGGCGTATGTTGGCGTCGGCTTCCGGGTCCTGCAGCTTGAAATAAGGCAGGTATTTTTTCGGCGAGTCATCGAGCGACAGCTTTCCTTCGTCCGCGCTCATCACGGCGGCCATGGCCGTGAAGGCCTTCGAGCAGGAGCCGATGGCGAAGAGCGTCTCCGGAGTGACGGGCAGCTTCCGCTCGGCGTCCCTGAAACCGAATCCCTTCACGAATATCGGCCTGTCGTCTTTTATGATTGCCAGAGACATTCCCGGTATCCCGAGGTCGGTGCGCCTCGTCTCGAAGGCCTTCTCGATGGCCTCAAGCGCGCCGGCAAACTCGGCCTGCCGCCCTGAGCGGCCCGCGCCGGAAGCCATCAGGGGGGCGGCGGCGTTGACCAGGATTAAAGAGAGCGCGATGAGGTATCGCGAGAAGCGTTTGTTCAGCATCTGATCGGGCCTCCTGAATTGCGGCAGTGAATGTTAAAGGAATAATGCCAAAACTACTATACGGCGCGATTTTGCGCTATGTTCCTGAGCGCGAGGCGAGGGTGCTTGACCGCACGCCCGAGTCAACATGATGCTTCGGATGGCCCGGCACCCGGCCCTATTCCTCGACGCGCGCTCCCGAGAGGCGGTCCAGCACGTCGAGCACCTCGCGGCTGTGCTCCGGGGGGCTCACGCGCTCGAATACGTGAGCGATGCGGCCGCGCTCGTCGATGATGAAAGTCGTGCGCTTGATTCCCCAGACCTTGCGCCCGTACATGTTCTTCTCCTGCCACACGCCGAAGCTCTCGGACGTGGCGTGGTCCGCGTCGCTCAGGAGCGGAAAAGTGAGCCCGTGCTTCTCGCTGAATTTCCGGTGCGATCGGGCGTCGTCGGTCGAAACTCCCGCGACGGCGACGCCGCGCTTCTCGAATTCGGCGAGGTCGCTTTGAAAGGCGCAAGCCTCTCTCGTGCAGCCGGGCGTGAGGTCCCGGGGGTAGAAATAGAGGACCAGCTTTTTGCCTTTGAAATCGGATAATTTCACCGGCTTTCCGTCCCGGTCCGTGAGCTTCAACTGCGGTGCCTTATCTCCTGCCGATACCATCTTCTCTCCTTCGATCTCGCTCGCGCGCTGTGCTAGAATTGTGCGGGCCTGAAGCGGAAGCCATTATATTGTTCTCGCGTCGAATCAGTCAAAACGGGGCTTCTCCGGCTCGAAACCTGTAATGGGTTCGAGCGGCTTCACCCTTTTCCGCTCTGGCGCGTCATAGCTTATAGGGGTGAGTGAGAATTCGGAAATGAAAAAAGAAGAGATCACCTACGCGGTCATAGGCATCGTGCTCGGGCTCGTATCGGGATTCATCATCGCGAACCTGATGTGGACCGGCACGGTACCCAGCACCCAGGCGGCAAGAGGCACCGAGCCGCAGGCATCCGTCAACAGCAGCAGCGGAGGCAACGAGCTGCCTCCGAACCATCCGCCCGTGGAGCCCGGCCAGACCGTTCCCGCGCCTCCGCTTCCAGGCCAGCCGCCCCCGGCCGCCGCCGAGGCCCCGGCCGACAGCCTCTCGCTCGACCCGCTCCCCGCGAGCAGCCGCGAAAAGCGCGCGGAGCAGCAGTACAAGAACATTCGATTGCTCAAAGGGGTTCCGGCCGAGCAGTTGACTCCGATAATGAATCACTTCAAATCGGCTCTGGGAGTCGATTGCACGTACTGCCATATCAAAGGCCAGGAAGAGCGCGACGACAAGCCCATGAAGAAGGTCGCGAGAGAGATGATCCAGCTCACGCGCGACTCCAACAAGAAGATGGGCGGGGGCGCGCGCGTCACCTGCTTTACGTGCCACCGCGGCCAGGCCAAGCCTCCCGCGTAATTCGAGAGGCTCCGGGCTCCCCGCGACCGTCTGGTAATTTACATGGACGATAATACGAAGACCGAAGATATCCCCCGCTTGATCTCGCTCGACGCCGGGATAGGGCGCATGCCGTTCGGCAGGGACGAGATGCTGACCGAGGAACAGGCCGGGCGCAAGCGAAAAGCCCTCGTCTATTTCCAGCTCGCCTACAAAGCGCAGATGGGAGGCGAGCTCGACGAGGCCGTCGATCTGTACAGGCGGTCGATAGAGGAATACTCTACGGCGGAGGCGCACACGTTCCTCGGGTGGACCTACAGCTTCATGGGCCTGACCGACGAGGCCATCGAGGAGTGCCGCCTGGCAATCGAGGTTGACCCGGACTTCGGCAATCCCTATAACGACATCGGCGCTTACCTGATCGAAAAGAAAGAGTACGCCGCCGCAATCATCTGGCTCGAAAAGGCGAAGGAGTCGAGGCGGTACGAAGCCGTCTTCTACCCATATTTCAATCTCGGCCGCGTATACGAGGCGAGGCGGGAGTTCTTCGCGGCCCTTCGCGAGTACAAGGCCGCGATGGAGTTGAATCCCGACTACACGCTCGCCGTCCGAGCCTTCAGGAGAGTGCAGAGCCTGCTCAACTGAGATTTGAAATCCGATATATAAGGCTCGAAATCATTTAAGGAGAACGTGGGAATGGACGGTGTCAATCCGAGGGGAGGGTGGATAGAAGTTATTACCGGGGGGATGTTCAGCGGCAAAAGCGAGGAGCTTATTCGCCGCATACGCCGCGCCGAGATCGCCCGGCAGCGCACGCAGATATTCAAGCCCGCGATGGATAATCGCTTCGACCTCAAAAGGATCATCTCGCGAGACAACCGGGGCCTCGACGCGACAGCCGTGAATAACACCACGGAGCTGCGCTCGAATATCGTGCTCGGCGTCAAGGTCGTCGGCATCGACGAAGTCCAGTTCTTCGATCAGTCGATCGTCGATGTCTGCATGGAGATGGCCGACGCGGGAGTAAGGGTCATCGCCGCCGGCCTCGACCAGGACTACCTCCGCCGCCCCTTCGGCCCCATGCCCGCGCTGCTCGCGGTCTCGGAGTACGTCTCCAAGATGCACGCCGTGTGCGTCCGCTGCGGCGGCCCCGCGCATTACTCGCAGAGGGTCTCGGGCGGCAACTCCCAGATCGAGGTGGGCGACATCTCTTACGAGGCGCGCTGCCGCCAGTGCTTCGAGCCTTACCGCGCCGTCCCCGTTTCCGATAGCAACGTCACGCAGATAAAGAACGCCGTCGGAGCCATGAATACCGCGTCGGGCGAAGAGTGATATATGGCTCTCGCCTGCCGGGGCCTTTCGACCGCCGCCCCTCGCGCATAACGAAAACATGAACGTATTCGAGCTGACAAAGAGACTCATCTCCATCCCTTCCATCAGCGGAGACGAGGCCGGGGTCGCGCATTTCCTCGCCGACTACCTCGAAAGCAAAGGCTTCAAAGTCGAGCTCCAGGAAGTCCCGGAGGGCCGCCCGAACCTCTACGCGCGCAAAGGCGAGCCGGAGGTCGTCTTTTCAAGCCACACGGACACGGTGCCGCCATACGTCCCCTTCAGAGAGGACGAGGAGTACATCTACGGGCGCGGCGCGTGCGACGCCAAGGGGATCATCGCCGCCATGGTCAAGGCCTCGGAAAGGTTGGTCGAAGAGAACGTCCGGGATTTCGGCCTGCTCTTCGTCGTGGGCGAAGAGGCCGGAAGCCCCGGCGCGCGGGCGGCCGACGAGAGTCCCACGGGGTCTCGCTACCTGATAAACGGAGAGCCTACCGAATCGAAGCTCGCGCTCGGGTCGAAAGGCGCCCTCCGCGCCTTCGTCAGGACCACGGGGCGCGCGGCCCATTCGGCCTACCCGCACCTGGGCGAATCGGCCATCGATAAACTCCTCGACATTCTCGTAGACCTTCGCCGCGCGCCCTTCCCCTCGGACCCGACGCTCGGCGCGACCACGTTGAATATCGGGATGATAAAAGGGGGCGTCGCGGCCAACGTCATACCGCCGGAAGCCGAGGCCGAGATAATGCTCCGCGTGGTGACCGGGACGTCGGAGCTGAAAAGAATCATCGGGGGCATACTCGCCGGGCGGGGCGACATCGAGTACACTTTTGCCTGCGATCCGGTCCTGGCGGAGAGCCTCGCGGGATTCGAGACGGCGGTGGTCGCCTTCACGACCGACATCCCTCTGCTGACGCGATGGGGGAAGCCTCTGCTGTTCGGGCCGGGCTCGATACTTGACGCGCACACCCCGCATGAGAAAATCTCGAAGCGGGAGCTGGCGAACGCCGTCGAAGCTTATGCCTCCATGGCCGCCCGCCTGAAGGCGGAGCAGCTTTAACCTCCCGGTTTCGGGGACGCATTACACGCGCTCCGGCGCGATGGAGTTATCACGATGTCGAATAAGATTCCGGTCGGAGTGCTCGGCGCGACGGGGGCCGTCGGGCAGAAGTTCGTCAAGCTGCTTGAAGGCCACCCGTGGTTCGAGCTCGTGGAGCTTGCCGCCTCCGATCGCTCCGCCGGAAAGACCTACGCGGAGGCGACGAGCTGGCGGCAGTACACGCCGGTCCCCGAAAATATCGGGAACATGACCGTCAAAGCGTGCGAGCCCGGCCTCGATTGCAGGCTGGTCTTTTCCGGGCTCGACGCTTCGGTCGCGGGAGAAGTCGAAGAAGAGTTCGCCCGCGCGGGCTACGTCGTCGTCACCAATTCGCGGAACCATCGCATGGATGAAGACGTGCCCCTGCTCGTGCCGGAGATCAACTCGGAGCACCTGGGCCTGATCAAGGTTCAGCGCGAGCGGCGCGGCTGGTCCGGCGCTATAGTCACTAACCCGAACTGCTCGACGACGGGCCTCGTGATGGCGCTCGCGCCTATCGAGCGCGCCTTCGGAATCCGCCGCCTCGTCGTCACTACCATGCAGTCCCTCTCCGGCGCGGGCTACCCCGGCCCTTCCGCTATCGACATGCTCGGCAACGTCATCCCCTTCATCCCGGGCGAAGAGGAGAAGCTTGAGACCGAGCCGCTCAAAATATTAGGCAGGCTCGAAGGCGACAAGATTCGCTTCGCGGAGTTCGGAGTCAGCGCCCACACCAACCGCGTATCGGTCGAAGACGGGCACACGGAGTGCGTGTCGCTCGAAACGGAGAATAAGGCCTCTCTCGACGAGATCGCCCGCGCGCTCGCGGGGTTCACCTCGATCCCGCAGGAGCTGAAGCTCCCCTCCGCGCCCGAGCGCCCGATCATAGTTCGCCGGGAGAGGGACCGCCCTCAGCCGCGCTACGACCGCGACGAAGGCGGCGGCATGAGCGCGGTCGTAGGCCGCCTCCGCGCCTGCCCGGTCTTCGACATACGCTTCCTCGTCCTCTCCCACAACACCGTAAGAGGCGCGGCGGGGGGGGCCATACTGAACGCGGAGATCATGAAGGCCCGGGGCCATCTCGATTGATTCCCGGGGCCTGACGGGCGGAATTCGATACTATGATCGTTATGAAATTCGGCGGCACCTCGGTCGAAGATGCCGCGTCAATCGAGCGCATCGCGGACATAATCAAAGACCGGCTCGCCCTCAAGCCGATAATCGTCGTCTCCGCCATGGGAAAGACCACGCGCAAGCTGCTCGAAGCGAGCGAAAGCTCGGCGGCGGGCGATGGCCGCGCGACCATGAGCCTCATCGCGGACCTGAAGACCCGCCACCTGAGCGAGGCCCGACGCCTCATCCACAGCAATTCCGCCAGGTCCGCCTTCTCGCTCATCGAAGGCCATTTCGAAGAGCTGAAGAAGCTGCTCGAAGGGCTCGCCGTGCTCGGGGAGGTTCCGCCGCGCGGGCTCGACAAGATTCTCTCTTACGGAGAGCTGCTCTCGTCGGCCATAGTCGCCGACGCGCTTGGAGAGCGAGGCATCCCGGCCCGTCTGGTCGATTCGCGCGGCCTCATCAAGACCGACGACCGGTACGGCGCGGCGTCGGTCCTTTTCGAGCTGACCGACCGCGGGATATCCGAAGCGCTCTCGCCCGTGGTCGAGAGCGGCGAGGTGCCGGTGCTCCAGGGGTTCATCGGCTCGACGCGCGAGGGCGCGACGACCACGCTCGGGTTCGAAGGCTCGGACTACACGGCGGCCATAGTCGGCGCGGCGATGGGCGTCGAAGATATTCAAATCTGGAAAGACGTTTCGGGCCTAATGACCGCCGACCCGGCGGTCTTCCCGAAAGCGCGCACGGTCAAGGCCTGCTCGTTCGCGGAGGCGGCGGAATTGACCTACTTCGGGGCGAAGGTGCTGCATCCGAAAGCGATTCACCCGGCCGCCCTGAAAAACATCCCGGTCCACATCTACAACTCGAAGCGGCCCTCCGCGACCGGCACCGCGATCGATCGATGCGCGCCCGCGTGCGCGAACCTCATCAAGTCCATAGCCTACAAGCGGCCCGTCTCCGTAATACGCGCGGCGGCGGACGCGGGCTCGGCGGGCGCCTTTACGGACGAGTTCCTGAAGGGATTGATCGACGCTCTTGGCAGGCGCCGGATCATCCCCCTGCTCACGGCCGTCTCGGCGTCGCGCGCCGCTTTCGCGGTGGACTCGCAGGCACTCGCGAGCGGGATGGAGCGCGACCTGCTCGAAGATCTTTCGAGGCTGGCGATCTGCGAAGTCGAGTCGGGCAAGGCGATAATCTCCCTGGTCGGGGAGGGGCTCGGGGACGAGCCGGCCTTCGCGAGCCGGGTCTTCAAGGCCGTCGACGAAACGCGGCTCGGAGTCATCATGCACGGCTCGTCTCCCATCAGCATGAATTTCGTCGTGGACGGCCACGACGTTGAAGGCGTGATCGCGCGGCTGCACGAGGTCTTTTTCTCCGAGCTTGATGCGCGGGTCTTCGAGTGAAATCGGAGTGAAATCGGAGTGAAATCGGAGTGAGATTCGGGGCGAAGGTCGATTTCCCGGGCTCGATTGGCTCTTGAACCGCCGTTCGCGTATCATAGGCCGGGTCACGATTTTAACCGGGCGCGAAAATCATGAATATAGCTCTACTCGGCTACGGCAAGATGGGACGGATGGTCGAAGAGGCCGCGCGGCGCAAAGGGCACGAGATCGCCTGCGTCATCGACCCCGGTGTCGGCTCGACCGGGCAGCTGGCCGAAGCGGATGTCTGCATCGATTTTTCAGAGCCCGGCGCGGTCCTCGAAAACATCGAGAAGGCGGCCCGCGCCGGCGTGGCGATAGCGGTGGGAACGACGGGCTGGTACGACCGTCTGGGAGAGGCGCGCCGGGCGGTTGAAGGGAGCGGGATCGGGCTCGTCTACGGCTCGAATTTCAGCATCGGCGTGAACCTGATGTTCAAGATCACACGGTATGCCTCGGAGCTATTCAGGCAGTTTTCCACCTACGACCCGTTCATCGAAGAGATCCACCATAAATTCAAGAAGGACGCTCCCTCGGGCACGGCCCTCTCGTTGAAGCGAATAATCGAAGCCGCGGGCGCGCCCGAAGTCCCGACCGCGAGCACGCGCGCGGGCTACGTGCCGGGCACGCACAGGGTCGGCTTCGATTCCGAAGCCGACACCCTGACGATCACGCACGCGGCGCGAAGCCGCTCGGGATTCGCGGAAGGGGCCGTCCTGGCCGCCGAATGGATTTACGGGAGGACGGGCTTCTACGAATTCATCGACGTGATCGACGAGCTGCACGATCTTAAATCCCGGGCTTGAAACTCCGAATGCAAAGAAGGGAGCGCGATGTTAGAGATAGCGACTTTGAAAGGCTGCGGAACGGCCATAGTCACTCCGTTCAATGAAGACCTCTCCGTCGACGAAGGGGCGCTCGGCCGTTTCGTCGATTTCCAGATTTCGGAAGGCATAGATTTTCTCGTGCCCTGCGGGACCACGGGCGAGAGCGTGACTCTCAGCCCGCAGGAGCAGAGGCGCGTGGTCGAGCTGGTGCTCCAGGCCGCGCAAGGGCGCGTGCACGTCATCGCCGGCGCGGGCGGCAATAACACGGCTCACGTCATCGATACCGCGCGCGAATTCGAGAGAGTCGGAGCGCACGGGCTACTCTCGGTCACGCCCTACTACAACAGGCCCACGCAGGAGGGCCTCTACCGGCACTTCCGAGCGATCGCCGAATCGACTTCCCTTCCCATCATCCTTTATAACGTGCCCGGGCGCACCGCCGTCAACATGTTGCCGGAGACCGTGGCGCGACTCGCGGAGATCCCCAACATCGCGGGCGTGAAGGAAGCGTCCGGAGACATCTCGCAGATCGCCGAAGTGATCGCGCGAGTGCCGGACGGCTTCAAGGTCTTCGCGGGCGACGATTCGATCACCCTGCCGACGGTCGCGCTCGGGGGCGCGGGGGTCATATCCGTGGCGTCGAACGAAGCGCCGCGACGGATGTCCGAGCTCACGAGGGCCTGCCTCGAAGGCAACTGGGACGAGGCGAGGCGGCTCAACAGGGAGCTGCTCACGCTTATGAAGGTGAATTTCATAGAGTCGAGTCCGGGGCCGGTCAAGGCGGCGCTCGCGATGATGGGGAAGATAAAAGAGGTCTACCGCCTGCCGATGGTGCCCGTCTCGGATCAGTCCAGAGAGAAGCTGCGCGCGGCGCTCGTCGATCTGAAGTTGATCTGAACCTTATTTGATACCATGACTCAAGCTATGGAAATCGCGGAAAAGATTCAGAGGCTCTACGGGCATCCGCCCGAGCAGTTCGCCCCGGAGCATTACTCGCTGTTCGACGCGTTCAAGGAGAAGCTGAACTCGGGCGAGGTCCGCGCGGCCGAGCGCGTCGAAGGCGAGTGGCGCGTCAATCAATGGGTGAAGCAGGGCATACTGCTCGGCTTTCGCCTCGGGCGAATCGAGAACTTCTCTACGGGCGACCAGTTCCGCTTCTACGACAAGCACACCTATCCTCTCAAGCGCATTACGATCGCGGACGGCATCCGGGTGGTGCCGGGCGGCTCGTCGATTCGCGACGGCTGCTACATCGGGCGCGGAGTGACCTGCATGCCTCCGATGTTCGTCAACGCCGGCGCGTATGTCGGCGACGACACGATGATCGACTCGCACGCGCTGGTAGGCTCGTGCGCGCAGATCGGCAGGCGCGTGCACCTGTCGGCGGCGGCGCAGGTAGGGGGAGTGCTGGAGCCGATAGGCGAGATGCCCGTGATAATCGAGGACGACGTTTTGATAGGGGGCAATTGCGGCATCTATGAAGGCGCGATCGTGCGCGAGCGCGCGGTGCTCGCGTCGGGGACGATCATCACCGGTTCCACGCCGGTCTACGACCTGCCGAACAGCCGCATCATCAAGCCCGAGCCGGGGCAGCCGCTGGTCGTGCCCGAAGGCGCGGTGGTGGTGCCAGGCGCTCGCTCGGTGACCGTCGGTGCCGGGAAGGAGTGGGGGCTGTCGCTCGCCACGCCGGTGATCGTCAAGTATCGCGACGAGAAGACCGACGCCCGCACCGAGCTCGAGCGATGGATCAGATAGATCCGATCGCGCTCACCCGCACGCTGGTCGACATCGACTCGACCACCGGTCGGGAGGCCGAAACCGGTGCCTGGCTCGGCCGGTTCCTGGTCGAGCGCGGCTGGCGGGTCGGCGAGCAGCCAGTGCGCGATGGCCGCTTCAACCTGTTCGCGCGGCTCGACCTGGAGCCGGAACTGGTGTTCTCGACCCATTTCGACTGCGTGCCGCCGTTCTTTCCAAGCCGCGCCGAGCGCGGCTTCATT
>DATLMR010000343.1:0-2508 GCA_035537555.1 Blastocatellia bacterium | reverse complement strand
ACTCGTCGCCCAGCAGGGAGATTCGCGGCTCTCGCTTGGTAAAGGCATAATGCGCGCGGCGCAAAGCGGGTATCCCTCGGCGGGCCGGGTCGGTGCCGTATTCGTGGCTCGTGAATATGTGATGCAGGCGCGGATTCAGGTGCAGCGTCGCGCCGTACTCGATCGACTTCTTCGTGGTCCCGTTAGTTCGATTGGGATTGATGAACTCGATGCGGTCATCGAATATCGAGATGCGCGAGGATGCGCCCGACAGAGAGTAGTCGCGGTGGACCAGCAGGTTCGTGAAGGCTTCGATCAGCGCGTCGCGCGAGTAATTGGCCCGGGCCTGAACCGGCTCGCCCTTCCCGTTGCTCCCCCGCGGCGGGCGCGTCTCCCATAGATCGACGTACCGTTTGATGAACGAGAGCCCCCGGTCGAAGAGGGCGGCCAGGTTGCCGTAGAACTCCACCTGCTCGATCAGGGGCGATTGCGAGTCCTTTCCCGAATACCGGGTGAGGAATATGCGGCTTTGCGGGACGGCGCGCTCGACGGCGGCGGACCGCCCGAAGAGCAGGAAGCCGGCGAGCGTCGGCGTGACGGTCGCGGCGTAATCGGTGGCCAGTCTCAGGTCGCGCATCGCGGCGGGAGTCGGGAACCCTTCGGGCTGGCGAAAAGTCTCGCCTTCGAGGTCGCGAATATAGCTCCAGACCAGCGCCTCGTCGACATCCATGATGTCCACCTTCACCAGGGGCATATCCTCAAAGGAGGTCATGCGCGAGCGCGAGAAGAGCGCGGCGATCTCCATGCCGTCGGCCTCCCGCTTTGTGGACCCGATGCGTATGAAGTAGCGATGATCGGGGGTCGAGTGGGGGGCGCGGCGGTCGTCCACCTCGAGCACGACTACGCGAATGCCGTTGTCGAACGAGACCTTGTCTATCTTCGGAAGCAGGGGCGGCTTTATCTGGTTCCGGCATATATCGATGAGCTGCTCTTCAACCTGCTCGGGGTCGTCGAGCCCTTCGAGCCTGCGTTGATCGTTCACGCCGAAGATCATGGTGCCGCCTCCGGTGTTGGCCAGAGCCACTATCTCGGCAGTGATCTTCTCCGTATTGACCAGGCGGATCTTGAATTCGAGGTAGGTATCTTCCCCGCCGCGTACGAGCGCCAGCAAATCATTTCGGTCGAGCATCCGCGAGTAGCCCCCGGTCATCTTCTGCTCGAAGTAAGAGCGCTCGCTTTCGGGGTTTCGCCGCGCCGACCTGAACTTTCTGCCGCGTGCCATGGTTGGTCCTCGTTTGACTGTATTTATTTTCGGAAGCTGCCAGTGAATGAAGAGAGACGGTGGGAATCTGCATTCGGCGCGCCGGTTTCCGGGGGATCTCTTCTCCGGGATGTCTCGTCTCACCCATGCGCGCTCCTCTCTGTTAAGATCGTCCAGCAAGATCAGCTTTTACGTCGCCGTCCGATGAAAATCATAGCATAACCGGAGTCCAATTTCTAAAGACGCGATCCGCGCGGTTTCAGTTGCCGCCTCAGGCTGACTGCCTTGAGTACGATTTGAGAAAGTGATATATATCGCGCCGCCGGTGGCATATGAAGCAGTCGGGATGCGTGATCGGGCCGGTTTTTACCTGCAAATTTCGTCCGACAGCCGCACAGGCTCGCGCCGCGCGCCATAGTTGAACCTTGTATTCTTCGCACAGCTCCAGGCAATCATTTGCCGAATATGCGAAAGGAGGCACCATGACCATAGAGGCAGTCCCCGGTACGGACCTCGAATATTACCTGATCGCTTTCGACTCTGACGGAAGAGAACGCCAGGACGATGATGACGGGTTGATGAGCGGGCTGGTCTTTGACGCGCTCGAAAGAGAGCCTTTCACCGATATTTTTTTACTGGCCCACGGGTGGAAAGGAGACGTTCCCGCCGCTAAAGCGCAGTATGGCGACTGGATCGGGGCGATGGCCCGATGCGAAGAAGACATCCGGCGCCTGCGTGAATCTCGCCCCGATTTTCATCCCCTGCTTATCGGGTTGCACTGGCCCAGCCTTCCCTGGGGAGATGAGAAGCTGAGCTCGGGCGGGGGATCCTTCGCCCCCGAAGCCGCGAAGCCGGTCGAGGCCCTGGTGGATGACTACGCCGAACGGCTCGCCGACACGGGCGAGGCTCGCGCCGCCTTAAGGACGATATTCGAATCCGCCCGAACTAACATGAGCCCGTTCGAGCTGCCTCAAGAGGTCAAGCGCGCGTACGAGATTCTTAACCGCGAGGCCGCGCTCGGGGCCGACGGCGTGGGCGGCGCGCCGGGCAGCGACCGCATGGAATTCGACCCCGAAGGAGCCTACGAGGCCGCCATGCTTGAAGAAGAGATCAGCTTCGGACGGAGCGGTCTGGGAGGGATTTTATCCCCTCTGCGGCAAATGTCCTTCTGGAAGATGAAAGACCGCGCGCGCAGGTTCGGCGAAACGGGCGCGCGCGCGTTCCTGCGACAATTGCAGGAGAGGACCCCTCCGCCGCGGCGCGTAAGA
>DATLMR010000342.1:0-8464 GCA_035537555.1 Blastocatellia bacterium | reverse complement strand
AGGGTAGCCCCACGGCCCTGAAATGCTCCGTCTCCGCGATCTCGAAGAAGCGGAGGAATTGCCCGTAGTAGATGATGCCCGCACGGTCGATGTCGGACCAGCGGACATGCTCTTCAATGGTGAATCTCTTGTGCATTCTGAACCTCTGGCGATCGGGCGGCATCCGGATGCCGACGAGAATCGGACGTCGATTCTCAGGGGATTCTAAGGCATGGAAGGCGGGTTGTCATCCCGGCGCTCCCGCACTCCACGCGCTTCGTCGCGCGGCAATTCAACCGATAGTGCGCCGGCGCGCCCGGCAATGGTATGCTTGATCAGCCCTGGTATGCTCGACCGGCCTTTGCCGGCGACTGCGAGCGGAAGGAGGCCCGGGACGTGAAGCAAACAGTGCAGGTGGCGGGACTTGTCATAGCTCTGCTGTATGGCTCCGGCATAGCCTGGCTCTACGTGCGCCAGCCCCGGTCCTTCCGGGAGCTGAAGACGCAGGCGGCCGTGGAGGCGAACGTCTACAGTGTCAAGCGCGAGAATTTCGACGAGGCCTTGAGGCAGTTCAACGCGGCGCGGTACTCCGTGGCCGTAGAGCAATTCGAGCTGGCCGACGAGGCCCGGCTCGATCCGGCGACCCAGTTCTACATCGCCTACTCTTATTACATGCTGGGGCGCGGGCGGCTGTACGACGACGACGAGCTGTTCAGGAAGGGGCTCGAAGCCGTCGAACGATGCCTCGCGAATGCGCCGAACAACATATTCGAGATCGATCGCGCGGACCTTGAGATCAGGAGCGCGAATGCCCTGCGCGAGCGCCTCAGGAAAGGGCTCGACGTCACGGGGTCGGATTTCAACCCGCTGGAGTGGCTCGAACGAAAGTAGCCGCGAGCCGACGGCTTCCATCTACACCGGGCCGGCCGGAATTTTAGTCGTATGAAAAAGCCCGAGAGCAGAGACGTATTCAAGTATGTAATCGTGCCGCTCCTGTTTCTCACGGTGGCGCTCCTGGGCGGCCTGCGCTTCGCCGAAGGGACGAACGACGCCCGCTTTCTCGCCCCGCAACTGGTCTCTCTGATACTGGCGGCGTTCGTCACGATCCTGTTCGTCCGCGGAGGGTTGATCGAGCTGCCCGAATACGTGGGCGAGCGCCTCGGCCTGCTCGACAACGCTTCGGGCGCCGTGCGACTTGGCGCGATCTACTTTGCGACGACCCAGGTCTTCAACTCCGTCACGCCGGAGAGCGGGCTGCTCAATTTCTGCTTCAATCTTTTTTACTTCCTGATCTTCTGGAACAACCTGTTCGTGGTCTTCAACCCCGTGAGGCTGACCAAGAGCCTGGCCGCCGTGCTGGGAACGTCGTTCCTGTTGAAGTACCTGGTGCTCGCGGACCTGTTCGCGCCTTCCGAATCGTGGGCGAAATATGTCCTGCAAAAGCTGACCGAGACGGCCTCGCTCGGCGCGCTCAGCGTCGAGGCCTTCGCGCCCTCGACGGGCTACGTCGCCTTCGCCACGCTCGCGCTTTACCTGCTCGGGCTCTACCTGATCGCCCCCCGCGTGGATAAATCCGAAGAGCTTCTGTATGACATCTTCATCGAGCGATACCGCCTCACTCCCCGGGAGCGGCGGCGTCTGCTCGCGGCCCTGGCGGAGACCGCTTCTCTAAACGCCGCTCTAAACGACGACGCGGACGACGTGATCGAAGCCGAGATAGTCGAGGGCAGGGGCCAGGGGCCGGGGGGCGGGGGGCGGTGATGATGCTACCGCGTATGATCGAGCCCGCGCGCGCCGGGAGACTGCCGAACTACTAGTCAGGCGTACTCTTCGGGCGGCTCCTGCTCCGATTCCACGCCGAGAATTTCATAAAGGGACGCGGCGGCCGCTTTTGACGGCGGGCGGGCGGGCACGTCGAGCACGCGGGCCGTGGTTATGCGGCCCCTCTGCCGGATGGCAATCGTGTCTCCCGAGCGGACCTCACGCGCGCTCTTGGCGGGCGCGCCGTTCAGGCTGACCGCCCCCGCTTCGCACATCTGCTGCGCGAGCGTGCGGCGAGGCACCAGGCGGCTCTGTTTTAGAAAGATGTCGAGACGCATAGAGGGAAAGCGTGGAGGGCCGGCTCTCTTCGGGCGGCCGGCCCTTTCGGGTTCTTCCCTTTCGGGTTCTTACTTGATGGGCTCTTTGCTCGGTTCTTTGCTTGCCTGGGCCGTCTCATAGCCGGCCGTGATCTTGATGTAGGCTTCCTCGCGGAGCCGCTCCAGGTACTTCTTCTTCGCCGGGTCGGCGCGTTCCATGGTGGCGGCCCGGCCGACGATGTTTTGCACTTCGGGGTCCTCGAAGGGTTTCACCACCGAAGGCTTGCGCTCGTCGACGCGAATGATCTGAAACCCGTCCTGAAGCCGTATCGGCTCGGAGACCTCGCCCGTCTTGATCTCGGCGATCGCCTTCGCCACCTCGGGCTTCAGGTCCTTGGGCTCGAAGACGCCCATCTTACCGTTGTTGGCCCGCGTGGCGCGGTTGGCCGGAGTGTTCTTCTGCACGGCATCGGTGAAGCTCTGGCCCGCGCGCAGCTCGGCGACTATGCGGCGGGCGCGCTGCTCGACCTCTTCGGCCGTGTGCCCTTCGAGCGGCAGGAATATCTCGGAGATGGTGACCTGGCCGGGAGTCGTGAAGTACTGGTCCTTATACTTGTCGTAAAAGGCCCGGCGCTCCTTATCGTTCAGGCTCTGGAAGATGGGGGCGAGCACTTCGCGCTGGACGACGTAGGTTTGAAGCAGCTTCTTGCGCAGGCTGGCGCGGGCCGACTCGGGCTCGATGCCCTGCTTTTTCAGAGCGGCTTCGAACTCTATCACGTTCGGGAACCGGTTCTCTTTCGCGATCTCGGCCATCTGCTGGTTGACTTCCGCTTCGACATCCATGCCGAGCTCCTTGGCTTTTTGCTCAAGCAGAATGTCGTCGATCATGTAATCGAGCACGTTCCCCTTGAGCCGGACGAACTCGGCCTCTATCTCGGCCTCGCTCTTGCCGTTTCGCGTCATCTGGCGCTGAAGCTCTTCCTTGAACTCTCGGAGGGCGTCCAGGTAATCCGCGCGCGTTATTATCTCGTTATTGACCCGGACCACTATCTCGTTGATAAGCTCCGGTTCCTGCGCCCGCGCGGCGGTTGAAAGCGCGAGCAAAAGGGCAAGCGCCAGGGTGGTGGTGACAAACTTCATACTACACATCCTCTCTATTTTATTTCCTGAGTCAGAGGAATGAACGCATCAAACCTCAAAACCTGTCTTCATCCGGGCCGGTTTTGCAAAGATTAATTATGCCTGAATCGCCCGCTGTATGTGAAGCCCAGGTCGGCGTCGCTTATTTTTACGCTCGCGGCCAGGATCAGCCGCTCCAGCGCTTCATCTACGGCCTGCTGGTTCTTGCGCGCCACGAACTCCCGGGCGAGCTGCGAGCGCCGCTCGGCCATCTGCGAGCGCCTGTCGTCGGGCGGGCGCGGCTGGATGCGCCGCTCCAGCTTGAAGAGGTGAAAGCCGTAGTTGGACTGGATGACCTGGCTCACGTCGCCGGGCCTGAGCGGCTCTATCGCCTTCCCGAGCACGGCCGGAAGCTGCCCTTCGTCGTAGCGCGCGAGCCCTCCGCGCTCGGCGTTGGGCGCGTCCGAATGCTCCCTGGACGCGGCGGCGAAGTCTTTCCCTCCCTCGACGACTTCCCTTCGCAGGCGCTCTATCAGCTCGCGCGATTGGACCCGTATTTCGCGGACGTAATAGCCGGGCCTGTCGATCAATTGCGCCTGGTTCGCCTCGACGTAGCGCTGGACCTCTTCGGCCGGCACGCGAAGGTCGCGGAGCAGGACCTGCCTGTAATACTTCTCCACGAGCAGATCGTTTATGATCTCTTCGCGCGAGGCCGCGAGCGCCGCCGAGGGCTTCATCTGAGGGTTATCCTCGGCCGCCTGCTCGATCTCCGCGCCCGTGATGGTAAGGCCCGCCTTCGCGGCCTCTTCGAGCACGAGCCTTCGCCGTATGTATTCGTCGAGCATCTGGCTGCTGATGGAGTCCGGGATGTCTGTCCGGTTGAACTCACCCATCTTCAGGTCGAGGAACTCCTCGAACTCGGAGCGGCGGATCTCTTCTTCGTTAACCGTGGCGATCACGGGCGACCTGTCGGCGTTGCCGCGACACGAGGACGAGGCGAGGCAGACGGCCAGGCAGAGGAGTATGGCTGACAAAGCGCGTTTCATAAGGATCGGTGCCGGGCGCTACCTCAGGCGGTCGAGCCAGTCTCTTACCTCCGCGAAGACCGCCCGGTCTTCCTGGGATTGCAATCTGATCTTGAGCACGCCGCTCGGGGTGAAGGTCGCTTCGCCGCCCGACACGAGGGCCACGAGTTTTTCGGGGTCCACGCCCGCCTGCTCCGTGAATTTTATGGCCAGCCTGTCGCCTTCGCGGTCGACGGAGAGGATCCCGAGGCGCGAGGTCTCCCGCCTGAGCCTCGCGTACTCGAAGAGATTTTCCACCGAGTCGATCATCGGGCCATAGCGGTCCTCGATCTCCGCGTGAATGTCGGCGAGGTCCTCTTCGGACTCGGCCGACGATATGCGCTTGTAGGTGCGCAGGCGCTGGCTCACGTCATAGATGTACTCTTCGGGTATGCGAATATCGACGCCTATGTTGATGATCGTGGAGACTTCATCCTCGATGGGCTCGCCCTTCAGCTCGCGGACGGTCCGTTCGAGCATCTGCGTGTAGAGGTCGAAGCCGACCGCGTCTATGTGGCCCGACTGCTGGCCTCCGAGCAGGTTGCCCGCGCCGCGCAGTTCCAGGTCGAGCGCGGCGATGCGGAAGCCCGCGCCGAGCTCGGAAAACTCTCGTATCGCCGCCAGCCTGCGCCGCGCGATCTCCGTGAGCCCTTCTTCGGAGGGGATCAGCAGGTAAGCGTATGCGCGGCGGCTGGACCTTCCCACGCGGCCGCGCAGCTGGTAGAGCTGCGAGAGTCCGTAGGCGTCGGCGCGGTTTATGATGATCGTGTTGGCGAGCGGGATGTCGATGCCGTTTTCGATTATCGTCGTCGAGATCAGCACGTCCAGCTCGTGGCGTATGAAATTGAGCAGGACGTTTTCGAGGTCCTTTTCGCCCATCTGCCCGTGGCCCACGCCGATGCGGGCCGAGGGCACGAGCCGGCCTATCATCTCGGCGATGGTGAAGATGGTCTCGACGCGGTTGTGGACGAAGAAGACCTGCCCTCCGCGCTGAAGCTCGAGCTCTATGGCGCTGCGTATGACGGCCTCGGAAAACTGCACGACGTGGGTCTGGATCGCGAGGCGGTCGCGCGGGGGCGTCTCGATGACCGACATGTCGCGGAGCCCCGCGAGCGACATGTTGAGCGTGCGCGGAATGGGCGTGGCCGACATGGAGATCACGTCAACCTTCTTTCGCATCTGTTTTATGCGCTCCTTATGCGCCACTCCGAATCGCTGCTCTTCGTCGACGACCAGCAGCCCGAGGTCCTTGAAGCGGATATCCTTCGACAGGAGCCTGTGCGTGCCGATCACTATGTCGACCGCGCCGGCTTCCAGGTTTTTGAGGACCTCTTTCTGCTCCCTGGCCGTGCGGAATCGCGAGAGCATCTCGATCCGGGCGGGGAATGCGCTGAAGCGTTTCTGGAAAGTCTTGAAATGCTGGAAGACCAGGACGGTAGTCGGCGCGAGCACCGCGACCTGCTTGCCCTCCATCACCGCCTTGAAAGCGGCTCTCATGGCCACTTCCGTCTTACCGTAGCCCACGTCCCCGACTATGAGCCGGTCCATGGGCTGCGCGTTTTCCATGCCGGTCTTCACGTCTTCTATGGCCGACTCCTGGTCGGCCGTGAGCTGATACTCGAAGGCGTCTTCGAACTCCTGCTGCCAGGGGGTGTCGGCGCCGTAGGCGTGGCCCCCGACGAGCTGGCGCTCGGCGTAGAGCTTGAGGAGCTCTTCGGCCATGTCTCGCATGGCGCGCCTGACCCTCGCCTTCGCCTTCTCCCAGCTCACGCCCCCGAGGCGGTCCAGCGGCGGCTTGTGCCCTTCGCCCGCCGAGTATCTCTGGACGAGGTCCAGGCGCTCGACCGGCACGTAGAGTCTCGCGCCTTCGGCGAAAGTGAGCAGCATGAACTCGCGCTCGCCGCTCGCGGCGCGTTCGAGCCCGGCGGCGACGTTGCCCGTCGGGCCGCCCGCCGTCGCGATCTGCTTCAGCCCCTGGAACTGGCCTATGCCGTGATCGACGTGCACCACGTAGTCGCCGACCTTCAGGTCGCCCAGGTCCGAGAGAAAGGCGGAAGCCTTGCGCTGCTTGCGCGCGCGCCTGGGCACGGCGCGCGGCCCGGCCGTTCGCTCCACCTCTCCGAATATGTCGCCTTCGGTGAGCACGCTCAGTTTCGCGGCGGGGAGGGTGAAGCCGCCCGCGACCCTGCCCACGGTGACGACGCGATTGCTCGCGAGAGCCGGGCGGCCGCCCTCCCCGCGCTCGGAAGGGTTGAGCGAGGGGAGTAGCTGCGCGGTGATCTCGTATTCGGCGAGCATCTCCGTCACGCGCTCGGCGAGCCCGTAGCTCGGCATCGGGAAGAGAATCGTGCGGCCCTGCAACCGGGGGTCGGATTGAAGGTCGCGCGCGAGCTCCTGCACGCGGCCGTGGTAGCGCCTGGGCGATTGCGAGATGATGGAGATGTCGGGAGTCTCTTCGGTGACCGTGAAGAGGAAGAGGCCGGGGTGGGCCTTGCGGGTGGCCCGCGCCGCCCACGCGCTTGCCTCGTTGCGCATCTCTCGATTTATCTCGCGGCTTATCCTGTCGCCCGGCTCGCCTGTCGCGTCGAAGCCTTCCGCGTGCGCTTCCTCGCCGCTTCGATCTCCGCCCTCCTGCTCCGCCGGACCCTCCTGCGGCCCGGGCGCGCTCAGGCGGGTGATGGATTCGATGCGGAACTGCTCGTCTGTCGATGCGGCGGCGCGCCCGAGCAATCGAAGCTCTATGCGCGGGGCCGCCTCGAATCGCTCGCGGAGCTCGTCGGCGGTCAGGAAGAGGCGTTCGGGCGGCAGCGCGAGCTCGCCCGCGTCGTCGGCTTCGAGGAAGCGGTCGCGCAGGTAGGTGTAGAGGTCCGAGGCGCTCCTTTCGATCTCCGACGGCTCGTCGATCACCACGAGCGCGTCCTTGAAGTAATCGAAGGCGGACGAAGCGAGGGGGCGTATGAGCGGGACGAGATACTCCCACCCGGGGAAGGGCTCTCCCCGCTCGGCGTGGGCGACGCGCGCGCGCAGGTCGCGCCGGAACCTCTCGTCGGTCCAGGCGCGCCGGGCCGCGTCGGCCCAGTCGATGAACTCTTCGCGGCGCACGGCCAGCTCGCGCATGGGCACGATGATCGATTCGGTTACCTGTCGAGTCGAGCGCTGCGTGTCGGCGTCGAATTCGCGGATGGAATCGACCGTGTCTCCGAAGAACTCTATGCGGTGGGGCGAGTCGTGGGCGGGCGAGAATACGTCGAGTATGCCTCCGCGCATGCTGAACTCCCCGACCGCGCCGACGGGCTCCTGGCGCACGTAACCGCTCGCGATGAGGAGATCGACTATGAGCTCGGGCGGCATGTCTTCGCCCGTGCGAAGGACCAGGCTCGAAGACTTGAGCACTTCGGGCGAGATCGTACGCTCGGCCAGGGCCGTGATCGAGGTGAGCAGGATGCGGGCCTCGCCCCGCGCGGCGCGATAAAGGGCGAGCGCGCGCCGCTCCAGCACTTCGGCGTGGGGAGACGTGCCGTCATAGGGGTTGGATTCGAGGGCGGGGATCTGGAGCACGCTCGTCTCGCAGCTGTTCGTGCCGTTGATCGCGCAATAGAAGAACTCGATGTCAGGCTGGAACTCTTCGACCTCGCGGTTGGACCTGGTGACGAAGACGATGCGCCGCTCGAGCTTCTTTTCGAGCGCGGCCAGCACCAGGGCGCGGGCGCTGCCCGCGAGGCCCGAGAGGACGACGGCCTTTCGGCCCGCCCGGACCTCCGCGGCGAACCGCTCCAGCTCATCGCTCTGGAGCAACTGCCCGAAAATCTCCGCGTAATAAGTCTCAGGTGGCGTGTCGATGCTCATAATCCGGATTTCCCGATTCGGAGGTTGCAAAACCCTTCAGTCAAAGATTCGATGACCAGGACTTCCGAGCCCGGCGGGGCTCTCGTAAATTTAAAGGAGATTGTAGCAGCCCGCGGACTATGGGCGCAAAATGGAGAGGGCGAATCGAGGCCGATCGCGCAAAATTCGCGCCGCAAAATTCGCGGCGATAGAGGGGCGCGGAAGATCGAGCAATGATAATTTTTGAGAGGCCTTCATTTTAGGGCCTGTTGCCAACATAATCGGGGCTTTGTTAGTATCGTCATTAGCTGAAATCCACAGCTGCCGATTCCCGTGCCCGGCTCGGAGGTCAGATCGTGAAATCCGTCAAACTCATATCGCGCGCCCTGCCGGTCACGT
>DATLMR010000341.1:0-14051 GCA_035537555.1 Blastocatellia bacterium | reverse complement strand
CTTCCCGCCTCCAGGCGAAGAGCGAGACCAGAAATAAGACGACGAAGAGGCCGATCAGCCCCCCGAACTCGACAGGGTTCGACTTCATGCTCAGAGAGAATTGCGCGGGGTCCTCCTGCGCAAGCCATTTCTGCGCGAGCTCCTGATGCCGGTCCGCGGGCCAGTCGGCGTTCATCTGCTTATTAAGATACTCGCCGAACGCCGGCTTCTCGCGCTCGGGGATCTGAGCGACGAAGTTGCTCAAATTCGTCGCGCTCGCCATCTTCTGAGGAAAGGCGATCCAGGAGAAGAGGAGCGCGAGCACCACCGCCTGGAGCAGGGCAGATAATCTGAAGATCCGCCAGCCGACCCTCCGGGCCTTCTCGTCGGTCCTGACCCAGTCGATCGCAAAGAGCACTATCGACGCCGCGATCGCGAGCAGGGTAACGACCATAAGCGGCCCCATTCCCGGGAGCACCGCGCGAACGGGCAGCTGGGTCTTATTGTATAGAAGGCCGATTCCGTACTCTCCATGAAACGGGACGCCGAACCTGCCTACGGTCCCGTAGATCAAGAGCCCGAACAGGCCCGCCCCTATAGCGATCGCCTCCGAGCGAACGCCGTCCTTGAGCAGGTAGGCGAAGGCGATGCCGAAGCTCACGAGGCAGACCCCGTAGGCCACCGTGGCTATCGAGACATGGATGGGCCTCCAGTAACTATCCAGTATCGGAGGGAGGGTTCTGATCTCGTTCCCGAGAAATATCGCGAGCGTCAGGACAACCGTCACAATCGGCATCGACATCGCGCCTAAAAACTCGTACTTCGGCTTCCTGATGATCAGGAGGGTCGTCACCGCGGCCCCTGCGCAGAAACCGAGCGTCAGCGGGTAGAGGTTGTCGAGCGGGAAATACCTCCAGGCCCCGTTGATGCCTGCCTTCCACCCCTCGGCATCCCCCGCTTCGACCCAGCGCATCATCCAGCCGGAGAGGTTGAAGCAGTATCCGAGCGAGACCGTAATCAGCCCGAGGCGGCTCAGCACCTGCTCCTTTACGAAGAGGTTGGTCACGATTATCACCGCCGCGCTCATATAGCAGATCAACGCGAGGAGCGTGAGCGCGCCTTCATACAGGAAACCGCGAGGGCCGAGCTCTATGCGCGCGACAATCAATGCGACCGTCATCAGAATCGGGATGATAACCGGCCATAGCCCGGCGATCTTCGCCGGCATGCTAAGTTCCATCTCGGGTACAAGCGGCTCATTCTGCTTGATGGCGTGGCTCATATCTATTTTCCTCCGTTCACTGCGCGGACCAATAGGTTGAATCGGCCTTCGAACGCAGGCCTGTTTCTATTTGTGTTGCCCCCGTAAAATACCTTGGACCCGTTCTCGTGCGGCTCGATCACCGCCCACATCCTCTGGTGAGAGAAGAAGAAGACCCCGCACAGGGCGAGCACGAGCAGAGTGAATCCGATGTAGACGGGAATTCGACCCGGATCGTACTGAATCGAGAGCGTATGGCCAAGGGCCACCTTCTCGAAACTCTTGAGAAGCAGCTTGTTCCCTTGAATCAGGAGAGGGTTGTCGATCCCTTTTTGCGCGGCCAGGCCGCTCGCCTGAGAATAGAGCTGGTCGGCGAGCTGGGGGTTGAACGCGAACATTCCCCGCTTCTGGCCGTCCGGGGTCGTGATCTCCAGTTGAGCCGCCGGGTTGTTGTATTCGCCCGTCGCGGTCGTCGGCCCATCCTCGAATTTGAAGTCCGGGTAGAACCCGGTGAACGCGATCCTGCCGATCCCTTCGACGTCTACCGAGCCGTTTCGCGGGATGACGACCTCCCTGGCTTCGCCCCCGGAAACCGGCTCGAGCCGGATCGTGATCTCGCGGGCGTTGCCTACCGCCGTGAACTGGGACTGGAAGAATCTGTAGCCCCTGTAATCGTACGGTCTGTTGAGCCGGACCACCGCGTCCTCCGCCCGGTCGCCGTCCTTGATCTTCACAAAACTGAGCCAGTCGATCGTGTTCGTCGCCTCGAGGTTCCCTTCCGGCCTGATCAGCTGCTGCTGCAGGTCCGTGCACTCGATTGAAAACGGGAGCATCGCGGGGGCGGTTCGCTGGCCTTCGAGCGTCATCTTGAAAGTGTTGAATGTGTTCGAGGCCTTCCCGGGCCGGATCTCCATCATCCCTCCGACCCCGTAGCGGTTCGTGAGAAACCCTCCAATGAAGATGGTAATCAAGGCGACGTGGACGACATAAGCCCCGAACCTGTTCCAGAGGTTCTTCTGCGCGAAGACCGTAATGCGGTCGCCGTCCTCCCCGATACGGGCGCGGAAGCCATGCCTTTTCCACGCGGCGCGGACCTCCTCGGCCAGGACCTTGGGCCGCTTCGGCGACTCATTCTCCTGGCTGAACATCTGCGCCCGAATGAAGTTGGGAGAAGCGCTCGACTTGGGCTTGGAGTAATACTGCCAGGCCGTGGGAAACCGGTCGATCGAGGCCAGAATAATGTTCAGCCCCGTTACCGCAAGAAGGAACGTGAAGTACCAGGCATGGTAGATATCGAACAGCCCCAGCCCGCCATATACGAGCCTCTGGGCCGGGCTCAGCCGCAGGTAGTATTCCTGAAACCCTTCGACCTCCACCTGCATGATCAGCATCCCGATAATGCACATAGTGAGCAGCACCATGAGCATCGTCACGCCGAACTTGACGGAACTCAACAACTGCAACACCTTGTCGAGAATGGAGTCGTGCTTTTCCGGCCGCGCCTTTACAGCGCTTGCCTTTACGGCGCTTGCATTTACGGCGCTCCCCGTTCCCGCCGAAGCATGAGGCTTCACCGAAGCTTCTGATTCTCTCGTCGCCATAATTTTACCTGAACTGTAGGAGTGAATTTCCCAGGCCGCCATTCGCCCGTTATTCACCTGGAATTCTAACAATCCCCGATTTCGAGTGTCAACGAACTCGCCCCTATATCATTTAAATAACAAAAACTTGCAACATCTATATGCCCCGCAAATAAAAGCCCGTCTCTCGGCGCGCTACTTCTTCGGCTCGGAAGGCCGGAGCTCGACCCGGCTCGCGAGTGCCCTCGGGTCCATCTCGATCAAGTTCACGACGGCCTCGGCCACGTCCTCGGGCTGAAGCTTCCAGGAGGCCGCGAGGTCCTCGCCGCCGCCCCTGCCGAAGCCCGTGTTGACCGATCCCGGCATCACGTAGCTCACCCGAATATGATCGTACCTGAGCTCCTGCATCAGGGCCTCCGAGAACCCGATCAGGCCGAACTTGGAGGCGCAGTAGGCCGCGCCGCCCGCGAAGGCGTTCTTTCCCGCGAGGCTTCCGATATTGATTATGTACCCGCCCCCCTGCCGCCTGATCAAAGGGATCGCCTCGTGGCAGCAATAGAATAACCCCGACAGATTCGTGTCGATCGTCGCCTTCCACTCTTCGACCGGCATACGCTCGACCTCGTTGTGAGAGCCGACTCCCGCGTTGTTTATCAGGATGTCGAGCCGGCCCATCGCGCGCGAGGCCTCTTCGATCATCGATTTCACGTCGCCGGGCCGCCCGACGTCGCACGCTCCCCCAAATATGCTCGCCCCGTGCGCTTCCTTCAAACGGCCCACGACTTCCTTTACCTCGGCCTCCTTGCGGGCGCAGACGTAGACGCGCGCTCCCCGCTTCAAAAGGGCTTCGGCGATGCTCAGGCCGATCCCACGAGTGCCCCCCGTCACGACCGCCGCTTTACCTTCGATTTTACTCATCGCTTCCAGTGCCTCCGGCCCAACCGGGACGCGATAAGCAATCCCGGTAATCTCACAAGCTCCCTGAGATCCGTCCCTTATTTTCCCATGCCTTTTTAATATTCGCGAGGTGTAGGCCCGGCCGGGACGGGCCGGTGTACGGAGGGAGCGGCTCTCCGTCCGCCGCCGGGAGGTCAGGCGATGAAAGAGTACCCCATTCGCTTCGCGAGCCTGTAGAGCAGGGGGATGGGGAGGCCGACGACGTTATAGTAATTGCCGGCTATCTCCTCGACGAAGAGACCGCCAAGCCCCTGGATCCCGTAAGACCCGGCCTTGTCAAACGGCTCTCCGCTCTTGATGTACCACTCGATCTCCCTGTCGCTCAGCTGCGCGAATCTGACGAGGGTCTTTTCGTAATCGGCGACTTCCCTTCGCGTCGCGGCGTCGTAAAGGGCGATGCCCGTCATGACGGCGTGCCACCGGCCCGCGAGCTGCCGCAGCATTCTCTCCGCGTCCGCCGCGTCCTCGGGCTTGCCCAGAATCCTGCCCTCGAGCACGACGATCGTGTCGGCCCCGATAAACAGGCCCGAGTCGCGATGCCGGGCCACCGCAATAACTTTAGCCCTCGCCAGCCGTATGATATAATCCGCCGGTGCCTCGTTGGGGTGCGGTCGTTCGTGGATGTCGCTCGGCGCGAGCTCGAAGCTGACTCCCAGGTTGGCGAGCAGGTCTGCCCGCCGGGGCGACGAGGAAGCTAGAATTATCTTGGTCTCTTTTTCCGCCATGGTGGTTTCGCTCGTCACCCCTCGTGGTTAAGGATTCTTTTTCGGCCTGTTATTTTAACATCGAGCCGCGCCCGGCTACCTTATAGTTTGCTGGAGGTTCTCATTGCGTCGGAAAATATCTATCGCGGTCCTGTTATGCTTCATCGCCCTTCTTGGAACAATCAATCATGGCTGTTCTCGATCCGAAGGGGTTATCGAGGAGGACGGTGAAGCCGGCATAAATATCGATTCGCTCGAGCCGAAATTCAAAGAGCGGCTCAGCAATGACGACGGCTATGCCTTTGCGGTCCTATACGGCTCCGACATACACGGCAGCCTCGAAACATGCGGCTGACCGAGCCACCCTATGGGTGGACTGGCACGGCGTGTCAGCTATATCAAAGCTTTCAAACATAGATCGAATCTGGAAGTTCCGACCCTCTCTGTCGACGCAGGAAACCTGTTTACTGATGATCGTTTTGATGCCGGCCAATTACCCACTGAGGTTATGACAAAAAACCGGTGGGTAGTCAAGGCCTACGGCGATTTCAAACAAGACGCCGCGAACCTCACCACGAGTGACCTCCCTTACCTTTCCGAGGTGCTGAAAAAGGACGGGTACGAGGCCCGCGCGGGCGAATACCCGTTCATAAAGAGGCTCATCTCGGCCAATATCCTGCCTCTCGACGACGCCCACCTCGCTCCGGCCCCCTACGTCATCCGGGAGATCAGGCTGAAACGCGGCGCGCCCGAAAAGACCCTTCGCGTCGGCATCGTCGGCTTTACCGAAGCCAGGCCCAAAGACCCTCTCCAGACCGATCCCGTCTACGCGAGCTATAGAATCGACGACCCCCTTCAGGCCGCCAGGCGCGTCCTCCCCGAGCTGAAAGCCAAGGTGGACTTCATCGTCGCCCTCGCCTACATGCCTCAGGAGAAGGCGCAGCAGCTCGCGACGGAAAACCCCGAGATCGACACGATCATCGGGGCTCGCCAGATCAATAATCAGGGCGAGGTGCAGCACTTCAACCGCGCCACGATCGCATACGCCTATAACGAGACCAAGTTTCTCGGCGAGCTGCGCATGTATGTGAACGGCGACGGCTCCATCCAGAACCAGGTCAACCGATTCGTCGCCCTCGATTCCGTCATCCCCGATGATGAGAAGGCGCTCGAGGTCGTGACGACCGCGCACAGCGAATTTACAAACGAGCAGAACCAGAGCGCGCAGCAGATCCTCTCGAAATCTCAACCGGCCTCCATCCTCACTCCGACCAACGCGAATTACGTCGGGGCCGAGTCCTGCGCCGGTTGCCACGCGCGGGAATACGCCGTCTGGCAGCAGAGCCGCCACGCCCACGCCATGGCCACGCTCGAGAAGAAGAACCAGCAGTTCGATAACGAATGCGTCGGCTGCCACGTCGTCGGTTTCGAGAAGGGAGGGTTCCAGTCCCTCGTGACGACTCCGCAGCTCGCCAATGTCCAGTGCGAGTCCTGCCACGGGCCCGCCCGGGACCATATCGAGAAACCGGCCAAAGGCTTCGGAGTTATGGAGACGCCTGTCGGCTGCGTCCAGTGTCATACGCAGCCCAACAGCCCCGACTTCAATTTCGCGAGCTATTGGGCGCAGGTGGCCCATTGATCGCCCGCGCCGGGCGCGCGAAACAAAAGAGTTGATTTCCGAAGGAATATCGGGGTATTTTGGTCCCCGGATACCTAAGCCCGCAGAGACAGGCCCGGAGAACCAAGTCATGCTGACCAACCTGCTCAGGCTTCTTCCTCAATTGCTGCGTCACGCGGGTGATTCGGAAGAAGCGCGCGAGCAGGCCGTCTTCGCGGCCTGGGCCGCCGCCGTCGGGAGCCAGATCCGGCATATAACCAACCCGATCAAGCTCGAACGGAAGACTCTGGTAATCGCCGTCCCCGACGCGACCTGGAAGGGCCAGCTCCATAAGATAAGAGGCCAGGCGCTCTTCAGGCTGAACTCCATTCTGGGAGTCCCGACCGTCACCTCTATCGAATTCGTCATTAACCCGGACCTGATCCCGGAAACGCAACCCGGGCCCCTCGCGGTCACTTTTACCGCCCCCGATCAACAGACGCTCTCGCTTCGCGAAAAGGCGGACCGGATCCCCGACCCCGAGACCCGGGACCTCTTCCTTCGCGCGGCCGGGAAGTGCCTCGAAAGAAGGGCGAGATGAGCGCACCGTATCTCAATCCTGCAATCGACCGGAATCACGAAACTGTAATCGAAATCGACGGGCTCACGAAGGATTATGAAGTCGGATTTCTGAAGAAGAAGTCCGTCCGCGCCCTCGACGGCCTGACGCTCGAAGTTCGCAAGGGCGAAATCTTCGGCTTCCTCGGGCCTAATGGAGCGGGCAAGACCACGACTCTCAAGCTTCTTATGCGCTTGATCTACCCGACCTCCGGGTCGGCCATGATCCTCGGCCGGCCCATACAGAAAGCCGAGACCCGCGCTCGTATCGGCTACCTGCCCGAGAACCCTTACTTCTACGACTACCTCTCGGGCCGCGAGCTTCTCAAGTACACGGCCTCGCTCTTCGGGGCCTCGAAGGAGAGGGCCGGGCGTAAGGCCGAAGAATTACTCGAACAGGTCGGGCTCGCCGACGCGCGCGCGGACCGGCAGCTTCGCAAGTATTCGAAGGGCATGCTGCAAAGAATCGGCATCGCGCAGGCGCTCGTAAACGACCCCGAGGTCATCTTCATGGACGAGCCGATGTCGGGGCTCGACCCCGTCGGCCGCAGGGAGGTCAGGGACCTGCTCCTCTCTCTCCGCAGGCAGAACAAGACTATATTCTTCTCGTCTCATATACTCTCTGACGTGGAAGCCCTCTGTGATCGCGCGGCCATCCTGCAAAAGGGAAAACTAATCGGGTGCGGCACGGTCGAGGAGCTGACCGAAGACAAGGCCTCCGCACTCGAGATCGTCGCCGTCGGCCTCGACGAATCGGCATTCGCCCTGCTGGCCGGTACGAGCGACCTTTTCCTCTCGACGACGGCCACCCCCAACGGGGTCCAGCTCGTGATCGACGATGAGAGCAGGGTCGGCGAGACCCTGGCGATGATTCACCGATTCGGAGGGAAACTCGTCTCCATCAATCCGAAGAGAAAATCCCTGGAAGACCTCTTCTCCAGGGCCGAACAGAAGGATTAAGGGTGTACAACTTTTTTTTCGCCTCGCCGAACGGGCCGACGACGAAAGGGTCGGATTCTCTTGTTAGAAAAATGCGGTTTTCAACCTCGGCCGCCGCGCTTGCGGCCCTCCTTGCGGCCCCGGCCTTAACGCGCTCGACTCCGAGCGCCGCGGCGTCAGGCCTGCTCCCGGCGACCCCCGCGCCCGCATCCCCCTCGCCGCCCCAGGACGATCTCGGGTCGATAATCGACGGGCTGCAACGGAAGTATTCCCGAATGAGAGGGCTCTCGGCCGACTTCGCGCAGGTCTACAACGGCAGCGACGGGCGGGCCGTCACGGAGTCGGGGCAGCTGCTATTGAAGCGGCCCGGGAAGGCGCGGTGGGATTACTCTTCACCGTCGCGAAAAACCTTCGTCTCCGACGGGCGAAATATCTTTTTCTACGTGGAAGGCGATCGCCACGCGACCCGCGCTTCGGTCAAGGCCTCGGTAGACCCTCAGATCCCTTTTCTCTTCCTTCTCGGGCGCGGAGACTTGAGGAAGGATTTCTCGAAGATCGAACTCCTGTCGGGCGAGCGCGCCGTCGGCCCCGGCAACCGCGTCCTGCGCCTCGTCCCCAGGCGCGCGCCCGAAGAGTTCAAGAAGCTCCTGGTAGAGGTCAACCCTTCGACTTTTGAAGTCAGACGGATGGTGATTTTTGAGCGGAGCGGGTCGAGGATGGACTTTCTTCTCTCCAATATAAAGGAGAATTTCATCGCGCCCGACGCGCGGTTCCAGTTCACGCCACCGCCCGGGGTCTCGGTAAGGGAGCAGTGAGACGGCCCGGCGGCCCGCCTCTTTCAGAGGTACCTCTTTCAGGCCGGCCACTCTCAGGCGCTATTTCAATTTCAGGCCCGAGACCTCGAGCGTCATGTCCTTGACCTGGCTCGGGTCCGGAATCGGCTCGATGTACAGGTCTATCTCCACCACGCCGTTCGGGTCGAGAGAATTTCGCACGCCGGGAATCAGGTTCACCGTCCGCTGCCTCAGCACCTCTCCGTTGAGCCCGATCGCGGTCCCTCGCACCTGGAGCCCCGCGAGCGTCTTGTCCCCCGTATTTCGCAATAACGCGGTCAGACGCCCGTACCTGGAGTTTACGCGCTCCCCCTCCCACTTCTCGAAATCGGTGAGCGCGAGACTGGGCGCGTAGGCGTCGTACTCGGGCGAGCCGGGGCCAGACATCTGGATCTTTACAGGCTCCCTCCGCCCGAGTCCGAGCGCCCCGACCAGCACGATAAGTCCGATGACGGATACCACGGCGATCGCGCTCACGATCATGATCGACCGGGAGCGATCCTTCTCCACTTTCCCAGCAGGTTGCTCGAACATACTTCCCTCAGGTCCTTCTCACGCCCCGATCGTCATCCGCCCGATCAAGAGAGTGGGCGAGACGACGCTCCCTCGAAACTCCAGGTCGTTGCCGATCATCTCGATCGAATTGAACATCTCCTTGAGATTGCCCGCGATCGTGACCCCTTGAACCGGAAAGGTCATCTCCCCGTTCTCGATCCATATGCCGGAAGCCGAGCGGGAGTAGTCGCCCGTGACTATATTCACGCCGAAGCCGATCAGCTCCGTGATGAAAAACCCTTTACTCAACGAGCCGATGATCTCCTTTTGAGTGTACGGGCCGGGCTCGATGTACATGTTGCCCATCTCGACGCTCGGGACGCCGACCAGCCCGCGCGAGGCGTTCCCGGTCGATTTCATGCCGAGCTTCCTCCCCGTATACGTGTTGAGAAGATAGCTCTCCAGTACCCCTTCCTTGATGACGACGGTCCTTCGCGTCTTGAGCCCCTCCCCGTCGAAGGGCCTCGAGCCGAGCGCGCCCTTGATCGACCCGTCGTCTACCACGGTCAGGTTCGCCGACGCTACGCGCTCGCCCATCTGGCCGACCAGGAAGCTCGCCTTCCGGAAGATCGATTCGCCGGACACCGCCTGGAAAAGGTCTCCCAGCAATTCGCGGGCGATGTTCGGCTCGAAGACCACGGGCACGCTCTGGGTCAGGACCGGCCGCCCGCCGAGCTTTCGCAGGGTCCTCCTGGCCGCGATCTCGCCCACCTTTTCGGGGCTTTCAAGGTCTTTCAGCTTGCGCTGAACGTCGTACCAGTAATCGCGCTGCATCCTCCCGCCCTCGGCGGCCACGGGGACGGTCGCCACCGAGCAGGAAGTGCCCCTGTACTCTCCCACGAACCCGAGCGAGTTCGCGAGAATCATCGACCCGCGCGCCGAATCGAACCCGCCCCCGTCGAAATTGATGATGAGAGGGCTGTAGGCCTTGGCGGCCCGCTCCGCCCGCAAGGCGAGGTCGATCTTCTCTTCGGTCGATAGGCTCTCTATCGCCTCGTCGTAGAGGTCGAGGTCTTCGATCGGGGAGGCGAACTCTCCGACCTCGGGCAGACCCGAGCTGTCGTCGGGAGACGTGGCCCGGGCGAGCTCGATGGTCTGGTCGATGAGCGCGGAGATGGCGTCGGGAGCGAGGTCCGAGCCGGAGACCGAAGCCTGCCTGCCGTCGATGAGGACCCGAAGGCCGAGTCCCCTGTCCGTGGACTCCTTCAGAGTCTCTATCTCCCCCAGCCTGACGCCGACGGAGAACTCGGTCCTTTGCCTGAAGATTAATTCGGCGGCGCTGGCGCCGCGCTTCACTGCTTCGTTGACGACGCCTAGTGCCTGTTCCTCTGAGAAATCTCTATCCATTCAGCCTTTAAACAGCTTGAAAATAATCTTCCCGATAGTCTCGGACGCCCGATCGGCATACGCGCGAGGGCGGACTACCTCTGTGTTCCGCCGACGGTCATCTCGCTTATCTTGATCGTCGGCAGCCCGACGCCCACGGGTATGCTCTGGCCGTCCTTGCCGCATACCCCCACCCCAAGGTCCAGCTCAAGGTCGTTGCCGACGGCGGACACCTGCTTGAGCGATTCAGGCCCGCTGCCCCGGAGGGTCGCCCCTTTCACCGGGGCCGTTATCTTTCCGTCTTCGATCAGGTAGGCCTCCGACGCCGAGAAAGCAAACTCGCCGCTCGTGATGTCGACCTGCCCGCCTCCGAACTGCACCGCGTAGAGCCCGCGCTTGACGGACCTGATGATATCTTCCTTCGAATCTACCCCCGAGAGCATAAAGGTGTTGGTCATCCTCGGCAGCGGTATGTGCTTATAACTCTGCCTGCGGCCGTTCCCCGTGCGCCTCGATTTCATCAGGCCCGAGTTCAGGTAATCGCTCAGGTAGGCGCGCAGTATGCCGTTCTCGATCAGGACCGTGCGGCCGGTGGCCTCGCCTTCATCGTCGACGTTGAGCGACCCGCGCCGGTTCGGAATCGTGCCGTCGTCGACTATCGTGCATAGCTCCGAGGCCACCCTCTGCCCGATGAGCCCCGAAAACGCCGAGGTCTCTTTCCGGTTGAAGTCGGCTTCGAGGCCGTGCCCGACCGCTTCGTGCAGGAGGATGCCCGGCCATCCCGGGCCGAGGACCACCTCCATCTTTCCGGCGGGCGTATCTATCGCTTCGAGCTGGATGATGGCCTGCCTCGCCGCTTCGTTCCCGAAATATTCGGGAGAGAGATCCTGCTCGAAAAACTCCACCCCGACACGGCCCCCTCCGCCTGATCGCCCGACCTGGCGGTTGCCGTCGTCATCCGCGATGCACGAAATGTTGAACCTGGCGAGCGGCTGAATGTCTCCGACGATCCTCCCGTCGCTCGACGCGATCATCACGTACTTCAGCTCGTCGGCGATCGAAGACTGTACCTCGCGAATCCTGGGGTCGAACTTGCGCGCCACCCCGTCGCCATGCCGGATCAGCTCGATCTTCCGGTTCAGCTCGACCATCGAGAGCGGCATCGCGACGTTATAGAGATCGTGACTCGCGGGCGTGACGTTCACTCCCACCGTCTTCAGATCGCCGCCCGCGCGCGCTATGTAACTCGCCGTCTCCGCCGCTTTCCTGATCGCTTCGAATGAGATTTCGTCCGTGTACGCGTACCCCGTCTTGTCGCCCGTGATCACGCGGACCCCCACGCCCTGAGTGATGGACTTGGACGCGGACTTCACTATCTGCTCTTCGTAGTTGACGCTGTTCGAGACGCGATACTCGAAGAAGAGGTCCGCGTAGTCGCCCCCCCGCGCGAGCGCCGTCGCCACCAGGCGGTCGATGTCGCCTAGCGTCAGCCCGTATCGATCGCAAAAAAAGTTAATCGCTTCTGTGGCCATCTTTTCCTTTATATCGGGCAGCAGCTCCTTTATATCGCGCAGCAGCGAGGCCGCCCATTTATACTTGTCAGTCGTCCGTTTTACTTGTCACCCAGGTGAACGGCGGCGACCCCTCCGAAGAGATTGTAATATCTCACGTTGGAAAAACCAACCGCCCTCATGATTCCGGCGAGAGTTTTTTGATCCGGGAACTCTTTCACCGAGTCGGGCAGGTACCTGTAGGCGACGCGCGAGCCCGAGACGGCGTTCCCGATGAGGGGGAGGACTCTATTGAAGTAGAGCTGAAACAGCCCTCGAAAGACGGGGACGCCGGGGCGAGAGAATTCCAGGACGGCCGCGCGGCCGTCCGCTTTCAGCAGCCTGTAAATCTCTCTCAGGCCGCCTTCCACGCTCTCGAGATTTCTCAGGCCGAAGGCCATCGTGACCGCGTCAAAACCGTTATCGGCCAGGGGCACCCTGAGGGCGTCGCCCTCGGCCAGCTCCACGGGAGCGGACCGGGACCGGGCCTTCTCGAGCCCGATCTTCAACATCGGGTGGCAGAAATCGATCCCGAGCGTCGGGGCGTGCCTGCACAGCTCGAGCGAGAGGTCCGCCGTGCCGCAGCAAAGGTCGAGAGCCCTGGCCCCGGGCCTGTTTAGGCGGTCAGAGAGCTTCTCGACTACGAACCGCCTCCAGCGCCTGTCGACGTTGAGCGAGAGGGCGTGATTCAGGAGATCGTAGCTCGGGGCGATCTGCCCGAACATCTCGCGCACGCGGGCGGCTTTGCCATCCTGGGGCGGGTTTTCAGAGAGGTTTTCCATCTGGGCGGTTGAGAGATTCCGAAAGGCCCGGGCTCAGTACCTGGCCGCGACGCTCCCGAGCTTCTTCAATCCGGGTTCGAGCCTCGACATAGGCCCGGCCACCGAGATCACGGCCGTTTCGGGCCTCAATTGAGCCTGCGCCGCGCGCGCCACGTCCGGCACGCTGACGCCGTTTATCTTCTCGGAAAAGCTGATGAGAAAATCGCGCCCCAGGCCGTAGAGCTCGATGTCAAGCAGGACCCCGGCCGCGCCCTCGGGCGTTCTCAAGCTGTCGCCTAACCTCGAAATTGCCCGGGCCTTCGCCACCTCGAGCTCATCCGCGGTCACCCTTCCGCTCTGAATGTTCGACAGGACCGCGAGCGACTCGTCGAGCAGCGCCAGGAGCGAGTCGGGCGGAGCGCCTACCTCGACGAGCATCGGCCCGGCGAGGCCGCGCAGGTCCAGCTCGAAGCTGACCGAAGACCTGGGGCTCGCGGCGGCCAGCCGCGAGTACTGGCCCGAGAGGATTTCCGAGATGACGAGCAGCTCGTAGAAATCCGGCGATTTCCGGGTCACTCCGATCTGCGCGATGCACGCGCGAGCGACCTCGGTCGCGGGCCGGTCGGCAATCACGAGGCGCCGTCCGGTGCCGGGTTCGGGCGGACGGAAGGTCGCCGGCACCCTTTCGCCCTTCTTCCAGGAGCCGAGCCGCGTCCTCGCCAGGCGCGTCACGTTGTCCGGAACGACGTCACCCATCACGAGAAGGACGGAGTTGTTGGCGATATAAAAACGGTTGTAAAAATAGACGAGGTCGTTCCTCGTGATTCGCGAGATCGATTCTTCCGTGCCGCGGGCCGGTCTTCCGAACGGATGCGAGGCGAAGAGAAGCTCCAGGGCCTTCCTCTTCGTCCAATCCGACTCCTTCTCCGCTTCGGCTTTGATCGCGGCCGTCCTAGCGCTCTTAAGCGAGTCGAGCGCTTTCTGATCGAAGACGGGGGCCGTGACGACGCGGCTCAAAAGGTCGAAGATCGATTCGAGGGCGCTCGAAGGGCCGTTGATTGTTATATCGGTCGCATCCCATCCGGTCTGCACGCTTACCGTGAGGCCGAGGCTCTCGACCATATCGGCGACGCCCTTCGCGTCGAGCCCCGCGCTCCCTTTGAGCAGCATGCCCGCCGTCAGGTCGGCCAGCCCCCCCTTGTTCGCCAGGTCGAAGGTGGCCCCGTTGTTCACCCGCAGGCGAACGCTGACGCTGCCCGTACCCCCTCGCTCTATTATGGCAAGCTGGAGCCCGTTCAAGAGCGAATCCCGTTTGACGATAGGCAAGACCCACCGCGAGTCCTGCGCGCTCGCGCGCGTCCCGCTAATCGAACAGGCGATCATCAAAAAGA
>DATLMR010000340.1:0-5336 GCA_035537555.1 Blastocatellia bacterium | reverse complement strand
CTGGGCCACGGGCAACACCCTGAACCTCTATTCCGCGCTCGGTATTCTGGTGCTTTTCGGCGTGGTGAAGAAGAACTCTATTCTTCAGATCGACCACATAATCCACCTCTCTAAGAGCGGGATGGTCCGCGATTCGGCGATATTGCAGGCGAACCGCGACAGGCTGCGCCCCATCCTCATGACCACGCTCGCGCTCGTAGCGGGAATGCTTCCGCTCGCGGTAGGGACCGGGCCGGGCTCGGAAGAGCGGAGGGCGATCGCCATGGTGGTCATCGGAGGGCAGACGCTCTCGCTTCTGCTCACCTTGATCGTGACCCCCGTGGCTTACTCCCTCTTCGACGATCTGAGCGTGAGGGCCGGAGCGCGGTGGAAGAACACGCGCATCAGCTCGGTCACGATCCCCGTGTTTAACGGCCTGAGAGCCATATTCGCCCGGCGGGCGAAGGCTCCGAACGAGGAGCAGCTCTCGAAAAGGAGCGAGGCTCCGGCCGACGTCAAGAAAGAAGGCGCGGAAGTCAGCGCCGGCGATTGATGCGTTTCGTATTTCTGGCGCGGAAAGCCGGAGTACGTTTAGAGGCTAATTGAATGGCTAAACCGAAACTTACCGGGCCGAGGCCCGAGTGGCTCAAGGTCAGGATTCGCTCGGACGAGTCCTTCGACCGCGTGAGCCGGATGGTCAGCGACCTCAGCCTGCACACGGTCTGCCAGGAGGCCCGCTGCCCGAACATTTTCGAGTGCTGGGGCGAAGGCACCGCCACTTTCATGATCCTGGGCGATATATGCACCAGGCACTGCGGGTTCTGCGCGGTCGGAAAAGGCAAGCCGCTTCCGCTCGATACGGAAGAGCCGCGCCACGTCGGAGAAGCGGTACGGAGGCTCGGCGTTAAGCACGCCGTAATCACGAGCGTCAATCGCGATGAGCTGCCCGACGGCGGCTCGCTCCACTTCGCCCGGACTATTCAATGGGTGCGCCGCCTGAACCCCGGCACGCGGGTGGAAGTGCTGATTCCCGATTTTTGCGGCAATGAAGAGGCGCTCGCTAATATTCTCGCCGCCCGGCCCGACGTGCTGAACCACAATACCGAGACGGTGCCCAGGCTCTATAAGCGGGTTCGCCCCGACGCGAAATACGCGCAGACGCTGGAGCTTCTGCGGCGCGCGCACGCGAGGAAGTCCGACTACCCTCTGCTCACGAAGTCCGGCCTGATGGTCGGGCTCGGAGAGAGCATAGACGAGTTGCTCGAGACGTTCGGCGATATCGCCTCGACCGGCTGCGATATTTTGACCGTCGGGCAGTATCTCAGCCCCACGCCCAGACATATCCCGATCGAGAAGTATTACGCCCCCGAGGAATTCGCGCATATGAGGGAGGAAGCCTTAAAGATGGGCTTCCGCTACGTCGAGGCGGGGCCGCTCGTGCGGAGCTCTTATCACGCGGGAAGGCACACGAATGGAGCCGAAGGAGTCGCGGACCCGAACGATTACGGCGCGGACCCGATATTCTCGGGCGAATGGGCGCGGGACTCGATGCAAATACCCGCGGCCACTCTGGTCCAGCTCAAGGGAAGAGAGAAGCCCTGAGTCCTAGCCCATAGCTCCGGTCTCCGCCTCTTCGAGCATGCTCTTTTCGCCTCGTATGAACTTACCGAAGACGCCGTTCCAGGGCGGGATCACGATGGAGGCCGCGCCGTGCGCCTGCGCCATGCAGGCCAGGCGAATGAGCGGCTTCGGGTCGTCCGTCTCGATGTAACCGAAGGTCTTGATCCTCGCCCCTTCGAGCCGGCTCACGTCGGAGAGCTTTTCGGCCCCTCCCAGCACGCCCACCCAGCAGGTTCCGCATGCAGCCGAACGGCACTCTATCGGAATAGGGCCGCCGCCGGGTATGCACCTCGGGTCGCGCGCCGTGTGGTCGCGCGGGTCGTTTGCCGCCGCGGTAGTCAAGGCCTGCGTGTGAATCAACTTGAAATTCGCGGCGGCGTCATTCTCGTCGAAGGTGACGGTCCATTCCTTCCTGGCTCCTTTCAGGAAGCCGAGCACGCCCTGGTTGTCGTCTTTCGCCCTCTCTTTCAAGACCTCCTTCGGAGACACGTTCGCCACATTCGCCGTCTTCCCGGGCGCGGACCTGAACGCGGCTGCGCCCGCTTGCTGGAACGTCATGAAGGCGACGGCGCAGATGCCGACGAGCAGAGACTCCGGAGCGTTCGCCTGCTTTGCCACGCGGCGCGCGACATCGCGTATCTGCGAGGCGAGTTCGAGGCTCGACGGAACTCCGCTGGAAGCAAGCTCGGAGACCGCCGCTTTGACCTGCGGCCAGTAGCGGTGGCCGTACAGGAAGACGTGCGACGTGTCGATGCTTTCGCCCAGCCGGTACTTGCCCTGAAGCTGGAGCTTGCGCGCGAGCTCTTCCGGGTCTTCGGCGCTCGCAAGGGCGCGAGCCAGCGAGAGAGGAAAGAAGTGGAACCAGATCTCGGTGGCGTTCTTGTCCACTTCGTGGATAGAAGGCATAAGCGTTTGAAGGATGCGCTCCCACGCCCGCTCGTCGTGCTGGTTCAGGAAGGCTTCGAAAAGAGTCTCGCTATTTGTGCTCATGATTATCTCGTATCGATCGGGTCCCCTTCGATAATTGAAAGCAGGGATCTTACCAGCAAGCGTCCATTCCGGGCAAACTTCCGGCGCGCGGGTCTGTCAGAGATGGTTAAGAACATTTGCCGGTGATGGAGAGAGGGAAGAATAAGAGGGCGGCCCTGAAAAGGACCGCCCGCGTTAAAATCGAATCTATTTTTTGCCTTTTGCCGCGGCCTTCGAAGCCTTGAGCGGGTTCTTCGTGCCGTCTCCGTTGCGCATCGACGCCAGGGCCTTCGCGTGAGCTTCGCAATCATGCTCCTCGGCTCTCGTCTTCCAGTAATCGCCGGCATCGATCCCTCCGGACAGAAATGCCACGACCGTAAACTGTTCGGCGCACTTTGGGCAAGACAGGCGCACTGCGCGGGCTGCTCCTCTTTTAGCCATTACTTATCAACTCTCCTTTCACTGCCTTCATTGAATAATAGGGCGCGAAGCGCGCTGATCAAACAAACTAAGAGATTGCCAGAACGCGGCACGGCTGTCAACTTTTCAGTTTGCTCCGTGCTTTTTCGTGTCAGGGTCGGTTGCGTCGTTTGGGTCGATTCGGGAACCTGTCGGGAAGGAGGTTTCTCAAGGGGTTCTAACCGAATCGGGGTTTTCCGGCGTCTGCGGAGTCGCGCGTGTGCTTTCTATGGAGCTCTTTGATTGCGACGACGCGGCCGGGCACGCCCGCCTCTATCGAGCCGGCACGATTCCAGAGAAAGAGCACGGTGAGCGCCGGTGAGCGCCGGTGGGATGCCCGCGCTGTTTGGCCTTGTCAAGCAGGCGGAAATTGTGTAAATGTTAGTCCCACAGTGAGCCCGATGAAGCCTCCGGCGGACGAGGGGACCCGGCGGCGCCCCCAAGGGCGATGGTCTTATAAACAGATTGTGTTTTATGATTTGCCTCCAGCAGGAACAGGTTGCAACAGAGGTGTACAATGAAAAGTTCTGCCCAGTTGGAACGCCGCCGGTTTGAGCGCGCTCCCATAACAGCACAGGTCGAATACGAGCTCACGAACAGCAGCAGCGGCCCTTCGCGTGTGAGGAGAAGCATGGCAAACATCAGCACGGGCGGCCTGTTTATAAGCACGGAAGAGCCCATACGGACCGGAACCCGGATGGTTGTGCGCTTCGAGCTACCCAACAAGCACCGCGTCATCGCCGTCTCGCGCGTGGTCTATGCCAAGAAGAACTCGGGGCTCGGGGTCGAGTTCCTCAGCCTGGACGACGAGGACCTGGAAGAGATAAACGCTTATATAGCTACCTTAAAACCTAAAGAGGAGAGCCGGGCGTGACCGCTTTTTTTTGCGAAAGGCGCTGCTGCGAGCGGTTCGGTCAAATTGAAAGAATCACTTGTAATAGAGATGCCCTGTGGTATAATCGCTCCGCTTAATTGGCTGCCCCACATTGAATGCCCCAATAAATATTTCCTTAGAACCAGTGCTGGTACGAGGTATGGGTGTGTTTAGATAATCTTTATCCATCCGCATCGACTGTTCACTTATTCGCGGCCTGTGAGCGCAGGTTCGTAGGGATCGCTCATGCAACTGGAAATGACGAAAGCCGTTTGCCCTCTGTGCAGACAGGAGATACCGACATACTCCTCCGATCGCGAGAGCCCCTCGCGGCTTTGCGAAGAATGCCGGTCGATGGTGGATACGATTCTCCCCGTTGCGAGGGCGCGGCCCGCGGTCATACCGGGCGGGCATGCGGGCCTCGGCGCGGCGGCGGTCTCGGTGGTAGACACTTATCCGAGCACCGCTTCGGAGCACACACCGGGATCCGAGGCAGAGTTCCCGAAGACGGCCCAGGAAATAAGCGATGAGGATATAGGCGATATAGACGCAGACCCGTACGACGGCGCGGAAGACTCTCCGCGCGAAATGGAGTGGGCAGACCCTGATCCCGTAGTGCAGCTCCAGCCTCTACCCGACGAAGAGCCCCGAACGGGGGGATTGCCCGGCCTCGTCTCCGAAGACGAAGCGCCCGCTCCGAGAGAGATTTCGAGCGAGGAGGAAGAATCGCCCGCTTTCACTTCTTTCGAGGGCCTTCAAGCTCCGGGCTTCGAGCGGCCCGCGTCACCGGCGGCCCGGTCTGCCCCTGAAGCGGCCGCTGAAGCAACCGCGCCTTATTCGCAAGAGACAAAAGAAGACGATTATAAAGAAGCGGTCGATCCCTGGGACGACCCTCTTCCCGCCTGGGACTATTCGGCCAACGAGTACCCGGTCCTGCTGAGTCCGGAGAAGTCGAGCAACTGGAAAAAGATATTGGTTCCGGTGGCGGCGGTCTTACTCCTCGCGGCGGCGGCGGCGGGTTACTTCATAATCTCTCAGCCCTCCCTCGACCCTCAAGAAGCGGCAGCCGCGGAGGCCCTGGTTCCGACGGAGGCGCAGCAGACCGATCCTCGGCAGACTGATACCAGGCAGACTGAGCCGCAGCAGAGTGGCCCGCAGGCCACGGCTTCCGAGCAATCGGGGCAAGCGCCCGCGCCGGAATACGCTTCGGCGGCTCCTCCGGAGGCCGCCCGCCCCGCCGAGGCAGCGGCCGAGGTGGAAAGCAATATGGGGGCGTTTTCATTGCAGGCGGCGGCATTTCCCGATGAAGCCGCGGCCCGCCAGTTCTCCGATTACCTTGTACGGGCGAGCATTCCGGCGCGCGTAGTCGCGGCCGATCTTGGCAAGCGCGGCAGGTGGTTCAGGGTGAGAGCAGGCAGGTTCGCCTCCGCGGAAG